>JALHTN010000220.1 GCA_022865865.1 Anaerolineales bacterium | reverse complement strand
TGTGTTTTTGATGATCCCAAATATAGTCAATGGTATGGATTTTGAATAATTCGGCTGCCATGCGCTGACGACCTCCTCTGAAGCTGTGGTTGATTTGCGCCCCACGCGGATGATGATCTTCTCGACGCGCTCCATCTGGTCGCAGGCGTGGCGGGTGAGCACGTTGGTGATCCCGGGTGCGAACCCACACCCCGCTAATGCTGTTTTGCCGATCTCCTTAAACTCACGGTGCAGATTGGGCTCATCCCCGGATATCCAGTCCTCCAAGAACGGCGTGTTGGAGGCGGTATCGACATAATGAGTTTCCGCAGCCAGGGCAGCAGACATGATGATGTCATTGAACTTCAAATGAGTGAGGTTGATGATCACGTCTACCCCCTGGGCGGCTGCGATCACTTCCTCCTTTAGGCTGGCATCCAATTTGAAGGGTTCAACTTTAATACTGTTGATCTTGTCAGCCACTTTTTGGTCCAGCGCAAGATCGATATCCCCCAGGCGGATCTCCTTAACACTTTCTTCTCCAGCCAGAATCGATGTACATGACCCTCCCTGGGCGCCGGCACCAATCACCAGCACTTTTTTCATGGCTTGCCTCCGCCAACCTCCGCGCGATGCCTCAATGCCAGCAGCGAGATAAATTCAAAAGCCAGGTTTGCCCCCAGGATAGCTGTGATATCGCCGTGATCGTATGGAGGGCTGACCTCGACCAGATCGAAACCGACGATATTCAGGCCCTGCATGCCGCGCACCAGCTGCAGAATCTGGTAGCTGGTCAATCCCCCTACTTCTGGAGTGCCGGTGCCGGGCGCAAAGGCCGGGTCAACCGAGTCGATATCAAGTGATACATAGACGGGACGTTCCCCAATCGTTTCCCGCATCTCGGTGATCACCGCGGGTATGCCCATTTCAAATACCTGGTCGATGGTCAAGATTTTTGCGCCCATCTCTCTCGCATTGGATAAATCATTTGCCCAGCTGGTCGGGCCGCGAATGCCGATTTGTAGATAGGCGCTGGTGTCGATTAACTCTTCCTCAATTGCTCTGCGGAAGGGTGTGCCGTGACTGTAGGGTTGGTCCTTGAATTCCCAGTCCCAGGTGTCCGGGTGGGAATCAAAATGGATCACCGCCGGCGGTCCAAATTTCGCAGCGTGGGCGCGCAGCAGCGGCAGGCTGATGGAATGATCGCCTCCTAATGCAACCACGGTTATATCTTTTTCCAGGATGCCTTTAACTTCACTGGTGATATTTTCCATGGTGGCGTTGATATCCACGGCGATTGTGCTCACGTCGCCGTAATCCACGATGTTGAGCTCTTCCGCCGGTGCAACGCCGAGCACCTGGTTGTATCCCCACAGCAGCAGGGATGACTCGCGAATTTTCCGGGGACCGAATCTTGTGCCGGCGCGGTTGGAAGCGCCGCTGTCGAAGGGAATGCCGACGATCGCGACATCAACGCCATCAAATTCGCGGCTGGCTGGCAGGCGCATGAAAGTCGGTATGCCGTGATAAGGCTCGAGATGTGCGCCAAAAGCAGGGTTGGGATTTTTTGTGTTCATGTTTTGCCTCGAAGTCTCGATAATCTTCAATAATCAATAGAGTTGATTCCTTCACTGCATAATACTACAAAAACATCCCCGGCAATCAGGCGATTTCAAGCTGGACCGTGCTGCTGATGACCATTGCTGTATGAATTATGGAAAATTGATTTGTCTGATGTTGTTAGGTTGGATGGAAGTCATTTTTGGTTATGGGTGAGTGAACTGACATTGAACTCTTGGGATGCTATTCTATCTCATGCAGTTCACTTGGGTGCAATCCAGGTCTGGTGGTTACCTCCTGGCTACTACCTGGTTGTAGACCATTTCCTGATAAAAGCGACTCTAACAACGGTCTGAAATTTCCCACCCGCTGGAGGCGAATCACCCAATCCCATACTGGCTCGAACTTCTTCCAGCCACCCGCGTACGCCAGGTGGCGCAGCCGAGCTGGCCAGTCAGCGTGTGCACCTGCTCCTCGAAAAATCGATCCCCACTGGTAGAAATCTTGATACGCTTGCCAATATCCGCTCTCCAAAGCTTCAGCATTCATCCCGGCCGGACGGAAAACCGCGTGGCGCGTGTCATATAAATCCCAATTTTGCGATGTGATGCGACCCTGGGCAGCCAATCGCTGACGCAGGGCGGTTCCCGGATAGGGTGTCAGGATATGAAAGGTTGCTGTCTCGATTCCCTGCTGGATGACCCAATCCACTGTCCTCTCAAAAACCGTTTCATCATCATGATCCATGCCAAAGACAAAACTCGCATTGACCATCACTCCTAAAGCTTGTAAGCGTTGGATTGCCGTCTCATATGGATTTGGTATGTCGGATCCTCCAAGATTGTGATATTTCTTTTGCTGCTTAAGATTGCTGTGATTAAGGGTTTCAAAGCCGATGAAAAGACTCCGCAACCCGGCTGCGACTGCCTTTTCCACAAGACCTGGCTTAAGTACTGACTGGACAGTCCCTGCAGCTTGCCAAAGGCGATCCATTCCTTGCATGCCATCAAATAGTTCTCCGGCAAAGTGGGGATTGCCGAAAAGATGGTCATCCAGAAAGTATAGATGTTTCCCCGGTAGGGCTTCGATCTCTGCTAAAGCTGAGTCCACCGTTTGGGTGTAGAATGATTTACCCCCCATGAAGAAAGCCTCCTTGTAGCAGAAATCACAGCGGTGTGGGCAGCCTCGTGAGACCACGATTGAATTGGGCACCAGATAAAGGTGGCGCTTGATCAAATCTCGACGTGGTGCAGGTGCTCCTTCCAGAGTTCTGTGGAGTGAGCGGTAGACTGGCTTGGGATACCAGGATTGCCAATCGGTAAGGAATTGAGGCCAGGTGTCTTCTCCCGGACCGATGAAGATCGTATCAGCATGTTGGGCGGCTTCTTCGGGTAATGCTGTTACGTGTAATCCTCCCAGGCAAACGTATGCTCCCAATGAGCGGTAATGATCGGCGATCTCATAGGAACGGTAAGCATTGGTAACATAGACCTGGATCACCACCAGATCCGGGTTGTCATTCAAATCTAGGGTTTCTACATGCTCATCGACCAAATCCACTTCCCAGTGAGGGGGTATATACGCGCTCAGGGTTGCGAGTCCTAATGGGGGGAAAAGGGAGTACTTGATGGGTCTGAAGAACGGGCTTTTGGCCTCTGTCAGGGCAGGGAGCATCATTTTGACTTTCATGCGATCTCCTTTGAGAACATGGTAGGGGTGTGCAGGAAGTCATTCCAGGTGAATAATAGAATTTAATGATTAACCGATCCACCCTCTGAGTCCCAGGATTTAAGCACCTGAGTGCTTGCATAACATCTACATAATTGCTATGATTGAGTTTGCTCATCACAAGAGTCAGAACTTCGCGTGTGTAATGCCCAATTCAGTTGGAGGTTGTTATGAATCTCATCCCGGAAATTCAGGCTGCAAAAAATGAACCTCATAAACTAGAACAGCTCTATCAGATAGCGCAGAAGGACGGCCAAACTGAAGTTTTTCAGTCGGCTGTAATGGCGTGTTATAAAGATGATCCTGATAATTTGCTCTATGCTGCCTGGTTTTACCGCTTCCAGCAGACTACAGACACCGCGGAAAAAACCCACCGTGTGGTTAATTGGGCTTTCGCAATACCGCTGAGCATCCTCACCGGCTTGATCTTCTGGCTGCTCTCAGATATTGAGAATCTGATTTATCTAGACCATATACCTCACCTGGCTCTATGGTGGTCGCCCATTGCTACGATGAGCGCGTTGATATTCATGGCCGTAACGGCGAAGAAAAATCAGGTGCGCGCGTTGGCGTTGGGTTTGGGATTACTGGCAGCAGCCGCTTATGCCATGATGGTGGCACCAGGTCTGGATGTTCCCTGGAAAATCAACCATTATCTTGATCTGGCAGCCATTCACATCCCTTTATTGTGCTGGATAGCTCTGGGAATTTCAGTTCTAGGACTTAAATCCAGTAAGGAAAATCGCTTTGCTTTCCTGATCAAATCCATCGAAGTGATGATCACCGCGGGTCTGTATTTAATCGCTGGGATTGTCTTAGGCGGCATTACCACTGGTATGTTCGCTGCATTGAGTATCACCATACCCGATATTTGGCTGCGGCTGATCGCTGCCGGCGGGATTGGCTTGCTGCCAGTTATGGCAGTTGCCAGTGTTTACGATCCGGCTTTAGCTCCGTCAGAGCAAGATTTCGACCAGGGGTTGAGCAAGTTTATCGCCACCATGATGCGCTTATTGCTGCCTCTGACCCTGGGTATATTGGTGATTTACATCATTGTGATCCCCTTTTATTTCTTTGAGCCCTTTAACAACCGGGACGTATTGATCGTCTACAACTTGATGCTCTTTGCTATTATGGCTTTGCTTTTGGGTGCGACACCGATCAGTGGTGCTGATCTCTCCCTCCAACTTCAGAAGTGGCTGCGATTGGGTATTATCACAGTGGCAATCCTGGCGGGATTGGTCAGCTTATATGCACTATCTGCAACGGTCTTCCGCACTATTGACGGCGGTTGGACGATCAATCGGTTAACGATCATCGGTTGGAACAGTATCAATATTTGTATCTTGTTCTGGCTGATTTACAAGCAATTCAAAGATAGCCGTGAGAAATGGATTGATTCTTTGCACTCGGTTTTCAGTCTCGCAAGCAATGCCTATTTGGTATGGGGTTTATTTGTGGTACTGGCGATTCCGTGGTTGTTTCGTTAAGCACAAGTTTGGCGGTTCCCTGCAGCAGTTGGTTCAACCCCAATTCGATGGCCTTGAACCCGGTCCCTTGCTGGAGAGCATATCTTGTCGTGGCAGAACATGGGTGCAGAGAAACGCAAAGTTGGTGGATCTGCTCTTGAAAAGCTAATCTTGGTTATAGGGAGGGAAACTTTATGGAGGCACAGCAGGCTGTTGAACTGAGCGGGATGCGAAATGTAGGAATTAATTACCGGGTATACTTTAGCAGCTTTAATCTCATTTAACTATTCCCCGTTTATTTCATCAGATGATCACCCTGCTGCTCGTTGAAGATAATATTAAACTACGAAACGCTCTGAAATCCGGCCTCGAAGCCACAGGTCATGTTCAGATTGCCTATGCATGCGGGCGTGGTGAAGAAGCTTTGGCTTATTGTTTATCAACAAAGCCGCCGAACGCGGTTCTGATGGATGTCCACCTGGAGGGTGAGATCAATGGTATCAAGACCGCGGTTGAAATCCGACGTGAGTACCCGCGGCACCCCATAGTTTTCTACTCCATTCAGGATGATGATGCCTTTTACAGGGATTTCCGCCAATCTGGTATTCTCAGCCATTATGCCTACGTGCGCAAATCCAACTACTTGCTGCCAGAGATGATTCTCCCGCTGCTCGAAGATGCTCTTGCCGGGCGCAGCTTCATCGATCCTGAGATCGAAGTGCGTGTCCAGGAAGTGCGCTATAAAGATGAACAAAGTCCCCTGGCGCTGCTGGAACCAAATGAACAGGTTGTCGCCCGGATGCTGGCACAGGGTCTGACTAACGAACAGATTGCGGCCCAACTCGGCTTCCGTGATAAACGCACCATCAGCCGTACCAATGGACAAATTTATACTACATGGGGGCTAAACCTTTCAACCACCGATGAGAAAATCGCCCGTTCGCGTGCCATTATTATCGTACAATCCGGGCGTCTCTTGGATTGGGATCAGGATGGAATTCCCCACGTAATGAACGAGCGTGGCGAGTGGATTCCATGGAATGGCGAGCAGTGAAAGGTGATAAGTGAAGATCTTCGATGATAAAGCTTTCTAATGACCGAAAACTGGCTCCTTAACTGGGCCGTCATGGCCGTTTCACTCTTCAACACAATACTGTTAATCTGGTTGGGTTTGACAGTGCTGCTGAATGCCGAACGCAGAACCTGGGGATTGTGGCTAGCCGGGGGCGTGATTCTATTAGGCGGCACCTTTTTCCTGATTCATTCCATCATCCTGGGGTTTGGGCTGAACACCATTGGACGCAGCATAGATTTTTGGTGGCGTTTGGGGTGGATCCCGGTAGTCACCATCCCTTATGTTTGGTATGTGGTGATTCTCTGGTATTCAGGTTTTTGGGACCGTTTTGGGGAAAAACTCAAGCGACGACATTATCCCTGGTTTGTAGGCACCACAGTGATGGCGGTAGGCATTATTATTTTGTTAGTTTTTGCCAATCCTTTACCATCCTTTGTCCAAGCAGCTCAACTAAACCTGACAGATACTCCCTCACTGGGTGGTGTCCCACTGTTGATTTTGATATACCCTATATATATCTTGCTCTGCATTGCTCTATCTGCGGATGTGTTGCGACGTCCGGCTCCTTCAGCGCGTATGATGGGAGAACTGGCACGGCGCAGAGCGCGTCCTTGGCTGGTGGGCGCGGCATTGACCCAGATACTGGTCAGCCTGTTAGTGGGTTGGGTGATGTTTTGGGTAATCAATCAAACTCGCCAATCGTTATACGAGCCATCTGTGACTACCACCATCGCCGAGTTTGACTTGCTGATCGCCTTCTTGATCGCCATTGCGGTCATATTTCTTGGGCAGGCTGTCACCTCATACGAAGTCTTCACAGGCAAAGCACTGCCGCGTCACGGTCTTTTACGCTACTGGCGCCGGGCGGTTATCCTGGCAGGTGGTTATGCAGTAGTGATCAGCCTGAGTTTGTCACTTAACCTCCACCCGATTTACAACGTTTTGCTAAGCGCGCTCTTGATGACTGTTTTTTATGCCTTACTGAGTTGGCGCAGTTTGACAGATCGTCAGAAATTTATTGACCAGCTGCGCCCTTTCGTCACCAGCCAGCGTGTTTATGAGCAGGTGGTGGCAACTTCTCCAACAGATGTGGATATCGACCAGCCATTCACAATCCTCTGCCAGGATGTATTAGGTACCCGTCAAGCTTATCTGGCAGCCCATGGACCATTGGCTCCTCTGGTTGGTGAGCCATTGCTCTTCTCTGTGGATCAAGTGCCACAGCCTCCAAATGTAAAAGGGATCCTCGGCTCCTGGATTTCCCCTGATAACATCTGTATTCCGCTCCCTCAGGAAACAACCGGGAATTGGCAATGGCTGGTACCCCTTTGGAGCGAACGCGGTATGATAGGAATCATGGTATTGGGGCCTAAGCGAGGGG
>JALHTN010000219.1 GCA_022865865.1 Anaerolineales bacterium | reverse complement strand
GTTGGGGAAATGTGTGCAGGCTAACTCGGGGATCTCTCGAAATCTGATCGTAATATTCCAGGGTGGCTTGATCTTTACTTCCGGTATCAATTATCAGAACTTCATAATTCTCAAAAGTGGTTTTTTGCAGGATTGAGCTTATGCAAGCGGAAAGCAGCTGTACCTTATCTTTGTTGGGGATGATTATCGATACTTTTGATCTGGATCGTGACCAGGTAATGTGCACACGACCTAAATCAGGGAAATCAACCCTGGCATCTTTTTCACCTAAAGCATGCAGATGATCCTCGATGCAGCGCGCTTGTGCATTAAATGCCCATGGCTTAGCGTTTGCTTCTCGTGCAGCAGAACCAGGCACCTGGCGCCAGTGATAGAAAACCTTAGGAATGTGGTAGATATTCCTTTTGGTTCTGGTTATACGTAATGATAAATCCCAATCCTGGGCACCATCCACTTCAGATCGAAATCCCCCATGTTCGTCCACGAGGGCATGCGAGATGACTGAATGCATTAAGTAATTAGTGGAAAGCAGCAGATCAGGAGACCAGGCAGAAGGTTTAAAAAATGGATCTAATCGAGTTCTCCCATCAGAGGATATCTTATCCTCGTCAAAATAGATAATTTCCGCCTCTGGATGCTGGTTGATCACCTGCACAACTTCAAAAAGCATATCAGGAGCCAATAGATCATCATGATCCATCAGGGCAATATAATCCCCGGACGCCATACTTAATGCTGCATTTGAATTACTCGAGATGCCTAAATTTTCCGAGAGGTGTTTCACCAAAATTCGCTGATCGATGTTCAAGAAATCATCCAGGACTTCTGCCACCCCCTCCTGGGTGGAGCCTCCATTTGCTAAACATAATTCCCAATTGGGATATGTTTGAGCAATTACAGAATTAATCGTATCCTTCAATACATCCGGAGATGGATTGAAAACCGGGGTGATAATGCTGATTAAGGGTTGCCTGGGAAATTTACTTGAGGCAGTCCTTTGCCCAGCAAGGACCTGTTTATTGGGTTCGTGATCGTAAATCCACTGCTGGTATGAATATCCATTCCGAGGTAGTGAAAACTCCTTGAAAAGGTAAAAACGAGCTCGCTGATTGACCGTAATTAGCGCAGAAAAAAACCCCTCACGCTTCCAATTGTAGAACATCAAGCGTGTTAAATGATAAATTCTTTCCCGACGGCTTCCTACCGGAATATACTTGATGCGTAAACCAAGCAGAAATGATCTCATAATTTGGGGAGGCTTGAAATTACTTTAAGGGTTGGCTATTTTCCTCTGAAAATAGCGCCAGGTGCGGTGGGTTAATCCACGCCAACCCTCAGAGCGGTAAATAAATCGCGCCCGTGCCCAATTAAGTCGCCAACCACCCCCTGATTCATTTTTACCAACCGTCGGCCTTTCCCGATCTAATCGGTCAGGGGCATATAAACCCTCGAGGCAATACTTCCTCAATGGAGCCGCTACTTCTCGCCATTTGAAATCGTCTCCAAATGCTTCAAATTTCTGAAACCATGAATCCTTGGATTTATCAAGCATTGAGATCAATGCCTGCTCAACAGCCCTTGTGTCTTGAGGTGGGACAACTTGACCAAGCCCATATTCACGAATCCACTCACTTGTGATATCACCATCAGTGACTACTACCGGCAGCCTGGCCCAGATATAATCCAACATGCGTGTGCGGATGGAATAACGAGTTTCAATATGGACAGGGTGCAGCGACACACCCACATCTGCCTCACATAACAAGGCTTCCCTATCTTGATAAGAAAGCCATTCAAAAAAAATGATGGTTTTATCCTTCTCACCGATATTTTCCGCCAAAGATTGAGCGTCTTCAGCCATCTTGTGGCTGGGAATATCTGGGTTGGGGTGCCTTGTTCCTAAAAAGACTAAACGTGCGCCGGGGAATTTCTCAAGTACATTAGGCCAAGCCTTAATCAATGTTATTGGGTCCAGCCAATTCCAGATACCCCCACCCCATAAAACTATCTGCGCTGTAGACGGAACAAGAGGATGAATACCGCGCAGGAGGTTGGATGGCTGCGGTGGGCGGTCTGGATAACCAACCCCAACGACATCGATCAATGATCGCAGCTGCGGATCAACTCGATAATTCCTCGGATTGACTCGCCCGTTGGAGGTCAATACCCCCAGCCAATAATCTCTTTGACGCTCATTTCCGCAAATAAAAAAATCACCAATCCGAGCTAACTGGTTGGTAATGGCCACAGATTGAAAATTTAGACTCTGCTGTGATTCCAGGGGTTCATCAAAATAGTAGTGCAGGTTTTCTAAAACAAATGGATCATACAGGTCTACAACAATCCTGGCATGAGATTTCCATAAAAATGGGAAGCGCTCGACCAAATAGCTCGATATTAGCACAATATCGCAAGAATCGACAATTTTCTGCAGACTGTCAGGTTGGTTTTCATGGTACTCGCGTATCTCTAACTGAGGGATATCTAAACTGGACCTGGCTGGAACAGCAATAGTGACATCTATATCACTGCTCAGCGTCCGACCAAGCTCCAGATAGCGCATTCCTGGACCAGCTAATTTCTTATCGATTACATCATGGCTTACGATCAAAAGCTTTGGTCGCCAATTCGGACCGGAGAATTCCGTCACCGGGCGAGTTTTACCTTCCTGGATGATCGGCAGGTAATAATTTCGTACCAGATCCCAGGACAATTCAGGTAAACCGTGCCAGATCAATGTCTCTGGCATATCATGCTGCAATGCAAATAATGATTTATCCAGCACAACTTGGTTTTCTAACTGAACCTTCCGCTGGCTGCGGATTTCAGATAAATCATTGAAATATCTTCTGTAGCCTCGGAGTACAGCAGAAACGAAATCTGTCTTTAATGAGAGGAAGTAACGAACGATGTTTATCAGGTCAGACAACAGATAAGAAAGAAAAAATTGGACCAGGTATCCATCCAACAGTTTAAACGTGAATCGCAATCTTCCATAAACTACATTTTCTAATTTTGCTGGGCTCAACCTGTCCTGCTCTTCTGCTGGTATCCGACCACCAAATGCATGGTAAACCACCGCCTCAGTGGCAGCGATGATATGCAAACCTCTCTTTCTCGCCCTGTAAGACCATTCGCTGTCTTCATAATACATGGGGAATTCGACGTCTGCTGGACCGACTTTTTCCCAGGCAGTCTTGGGTATCAATACGGCCGCAAAACAAGCCGAAGGCAGCTCCGTCCATTGGTCGAACTGACCCAAATCCAGGTGACCCAGTGCGTTATCCACCCCCCAGGAAAATGCTCCTACACGGTTTCCTATCCCATTTAAGAAACCTGGTGCCCATAAAAATTTTAATTTTGCAGCCACGGCACCACATTTGGGATTTTCCTGCGCTTTACGAACCATCTCAGCAACAACAGCTGCATCAAGTTTTGTGTCTGGGTTTAACAGCAGGAAATACTCTCCCGCGGCTCCATCAACACCGATATTGATCGCTTTCGCGAAAGAGACAACCTCATTTATCCGGCGATAATTCGCCTGAGGATAATTAGCAGACATCCATGCTTGTGTTCCGTCGTTGGAAGCATTATCTACAATAAGGAGCTCGATAGGTTGATAATTCTGCCCAGCGATCGATTCCAGGCACGCAGGCAGCCATTCCAGGCTGTTATGAGCCACAATGATGACTGATACAAGTGGGCCAGAAATTTCTTCTTTTTGTATCCTGGGTTCCGACTTGCTTTCCGGTTCACGCTGCAGCAATCCTGCTTCTACCAGGCAGGTGAGGCCAGCTCGAATTTCATCCGGATTGATCTCTCCAAGATGAAATTCAGCGAGAATTGTCTCTAAATTCCTGCCGCTGGCAAACTTCCACAATGATTGCATTTGCATATCGACTGCGATCTTGCCATCCTGCTCCGTCGTCAAGACCGGGCGGTGGTCAATGCGATCCTCTTTTACATTCGGCGGGATGAGATATGAAACCATGATATCGGTTAGAGATTATCCTCAATCCTCATTTGATTCACCCTCACCTAAGGGTTCATCAACCACGGTTATTCCTTTGGGGATGATCTTCAGCCTCAAGTTTTGAATCTGCTTCAGCAATCTCCAGCTGCGGCTGTTGTTGATCTCAGCAAGTTGGTTGTCGATAGCATAATAGCGTTCTTCCAGATCCGCCTGGTAATCCTCAGCGTAAGAGATGATCCTCTTCAAGTGTTCATTGCACTGATCAGCACTTTGTGCCTGTCTCTCCCCTTCTAGAGCAAGCTGATATACCTCGCTCAGCTCATGATGCTTTTGCGACAATAACCATTGGTCCTTGACAGTTTGTTGAGCGGCAGCTGCAATCTGATGTCGTAAAGTTGGATTTTCGACCAGACCAGACAGAAGCACCTCCCAATCATGAGCACTCTCAGCAAGGTATCCATTGATCCCATGATCAACAATGGCTTCATAAGGCGGGAGTTTACTGTACACGCCTGGGGAGCCAAGGACGCTGTATTCCAGGTATTTAATACAGCTCTTCGCCCTGTTAAACTCGTTATCCACCAGGGGGGCAATCAGAATATCGCAATCCTGTTGGGCGTAAAAACTCGCGAATTGAGCATAATCCTCCTGGTTAATTGCGACCCATTCGGTTGTGTGTAGATTTAATAGCTCTGAAGGTGGCTGGACTCCCCAGAACTTATAGTTCACCTGGTCCGGGTATTTCTTATAAACATTTAACAAAGCACCCGAAATATTTTCCAGATCAGCCTGGTGTGTCTGACCACCCATATAACCAATCGTAACTCCGAGGTCCCTGACGGTAGCGGGTTGAGGATCTTTCATCACCCACAGGCTGTCATTCAAGAAATTATTCACCAGCCTGGAATTCGGATTTAAGTCTGAAAGGTAATTTACCAAATAAGGTGAACTAGCGGTGACCAAGTCTGCGTCAATGATGGCGTATAACATGGTCAGCATTTCACCTGCATAATCCTCACTATGGCTGTGATTTTCCGGTATCTCAATTAACAGATCATCCAGCTCGTATACAACCGGTCGACCAGACTCCCGAGCTAGAGAGATAACTTGCTTGTAATCCTCCCAGAACCTTGGAAAGTCACGCTGGATCACCACCAGATCAGCCTCTGCGACCGCTTCTGGGGATACCATTGACCCATGATTGCCTTTAATCACCTGGATACCTGCCATTTCAGCAGGACCAGTGATGCGCAGTACGACCACAGCACTCTCCCAAGGCGCAGCTGTAAAAACAGCAATGCTGGAAGGATTAGTATGTGAGTTTTTTGAATTTCTCGTTGAAATCACAAATCTTATTTAGGATGTATCTAGTGGAAGATTTTTCTGAGCCAGCTTTGAATTCCTCCCCCTGAGGTGGCAGTGGTGGCTGATTCGTTCTCGGCAATCTGATTTTGTAGT
>JALHTN010000218.1 GCA_022865865.1 Anaerolineales bacterium | reverse complement strand
TGGGGGCTTTTTTGATTATATAAGCAGTCTTGAGTATGATGCAGTTGGAATAAATCACGAGCAGCCTGGAATTTGGCGGTATAGAACAGCATTCGGTCTCCCAGAACAGGTAATACCGATCAGTTTGGGTGAAGGCAATACGCCATTAATTTGGGATAAAGTAAAAGGAAAACAGGTAGCCCTTAAATTAGACTATTTAAATCCAACTGGATCTTATAAAGATCGAGGCACGACAGTCCTGATCAGCTACTTGAACTGGCTGGGTGTAGATTACGCCATCGAAGACTCATCCGGAAATGCGGGTGCATCCTTTGCCGCTTATTGTTCGCGCGCTGGTATTCAGGGAAAAGTATACGTTCCCGATTATTCGTCTGGGCCAAAAAGAGCTCAAATCGAAGCCTATGGATGTGAATTAGTGCCTATCCCTGGACCCAGGTCAAATGCAGCTGAAGCGGTTAAACAAGAGGCGGATGGGGGTTCTGTCTATGCAAGCCATGTTTACCAGCCAATCGTTTTTCCCGGTTATGCTACTGCAGCATTTGAGTTGTTTGATCAATTGGGTGCTGCACCTGGTTCCGTGTTCATACCCGCTGGCCAGGGAAGTTTTTTACTTGGGATATCGCGCGGCTTCGAAGCTCTTGTAAAAAGTGGCATGATCCCAGCGAAGCCTCAAATTATCGGTGTTCAAAGCCGGGCATGCGCCCCGCTGTGGGCAGCAACCCAACCTGGGAGTGCAGGCGGCTACCCGGTTGAAGAGGGTGAAACAATCGCTGAGGGAATCCGCATTTTACATCCATTAAGGGGTCAAGAGGTACTAGATGCAGTTAAATCTAGTCATGGGTGGATGGCCGCTGTGGATGAGGTGGATATACTTCCTGCTCGGGATGAGTTGGCCAGCAGAGGTTTTTACGTGGAACCGACTTCTGCAGTTGTATGGCCTGCCTTACTTGAGAAAATTGATGAGTTACGTGAACCGATTGTTATTGTACTGACTGGTTCAGGATTAAAATTCGCAATTTCATAAGCATCCTATTATGTTTTGAAGCTTGGATTTATCGATCAGGATGAGGAGTATGTATGCCTGAAAAAGTTGTGATTACAGGGATGGGAACTGTCAATCCACTTGGGTTATCAGTGGATGAAAGCTGGCAGAATGCGCTCGCTGGAAAAAGTGGTATTGGTCCAATCACCCTGTTTGATGCAAGCGATTATTTGGTTAACTTAGCCGGCGAGGTAAAAGGTTTTGATCCGTGCCAGTATATGCTTGAAAAAGAAGCCCGCCGCAGCGACCGCCATCAGCAAATGGCATCGGCAGCTTCCCAAGAAGCAATTCGGCAAGCTGGATTGGAGGTGATTGAAGCGCAAAGAAGCCGGGTAGGTGTAATTGTTTCCTCAGCGATCGGTGGGCTAAAGGCTGTAGCTGATAATATTGAGATACTGCTAAATAAGGGACCACGCAGAATCAGTCCATTTGTGATTCCGATGCTTATGGCAAATGGGGCAGCAGGTTTAATCGCCATTGATAATCATTTTCAGGGACCAAGTTTTTCCATTGTGTCAGCCTGCGCCTCGGGGGCAGATGCGATTGGTATGGCGCGGATGATGATTAATTCCGGTCTTATTGATGTGGCGATAACTGGCGGCAGCGATACAACTGTCACCGAAATTGCGGTTGCTGCTTTCGATCGCTTGGGCGCATTATCCCGCCGAGATCGAGACTATGGTAAAGCTCCCCAGCCGTTTGATTTAAACCGGGATGGGTTTGTGATCGGAGAGGGTGCCGGGATATTAGTTTTGGAGAAGGAAAGTTGGGCAACCGACCGGGGGGCAAATATTCTAGCTGAGTTGGCGGGGTATGGAAGTTCCGCTGATGCTTTCCATATCACTGCACCATCTGAAGATGGCATGGGTGGGGCTAATGCGGTAAGAATCGCTCTGGAAGATGCGGAATTAAATGCTGAGGATATTGGTTATATCAGCGCCCATGGAACCGCTACTCAGCTGAATGACGTATCGGAAACAAGGGCTATCAAGGCGGCGTATGGGAGCCACGCTTATAAAGTTCCGATATCATCCACAAAATCGATGACAGGGCATATTATGGGGGCTACCGGCGCATTAGAAGCGATATTCTGCGCACTGGCAGTTCGGAATAATGTCCTTCCACCAACTATCAATTATGAGACACCAGACCCGGAGTGCGATTTAGATTACATTCCTAATGAAGCTCGCCAAGCCAGCATAATCAGCGCAGCGAGCAATGCTTTTGGATTTGGTGGACATAATGCAGTTTTGGTGGTAAAAGAGTATAGCTAAGATATTAGAATCAATATTATATATACCGCATAGGAACTGATGGATCGCAAGCTACTCGACGAGGGTGGGGTGGCTATCGTTCCCTGAGTTCCGGGGAGAATCGAAAATTGGAACACAGTCAGGGAGAATTGAGGCAGGTTAATCCTCAAGAGTATGCCAAGCAGCTGGGGATACTGTTTCAAGATCCATTGCTGCTCACCCGTGCTCTTACCCACCGCTCCTACTTAAACGAAAACCCAGAATCATTGGAGGATAACGAAAGACTGGAGTTCTTAGGTGATGCTGTGCTGGATTTTTTGGTTGGAGCGTGGTTGTACAATCGTTTCCCAGAAATGCCTGAAGGGAATCTTACTCGCTTGCGGTCAGCCCTCGTACGAACAGAAAATTTAGCTCAATTCGCTGAAGGCATTAATCTTGGTGAGGTTATGCTGCTTGGTCATGGGGAGAGCGAAGGCGGGGGACGAGAGCGCCCAGCCCTCTTGTGCGCAACATTTGAAGCGCTGATTGGAGCGATTTATATTGATCGAGGGATTGGAACTGTCCAAGAATTTATTGAACCAATGCTGGAAAAAGTTGCGAAATTTATAGTAAGTGGAAATAAAGATCGGGATCCTAAAAGTACGCTGCAAGAATGGGCTCAATCTCAAGGATTGGGAACACCATTTTATAAAACTGTGAGCTCATCTGGACCTGATCATGCAAAAAGTTTTGTTGTTGAAGTCCTTATCGAGAATGAAGTTCAGGGATCAGGTATTGGTCACAGCAAACAAACAGCTGCGAAAATTGCAGCTGCTCAAGCATTAAAATCACTCAATATTACGTATTGACAGGAATTAACAGCATGATTTCTCGCTTGAAATCATTAGAATTACAGGGTTATAAAACATTTGCTAACCGCACCGCATTTGAGTTTCCTGGGGCAGTAACAGCAATCGTTGGTCCAAATGGATCTGGGAAGTCGAATATTACCGATGCATTGCGATGGGTGTTAGGGGAGCAATCCTATAGTTTGTTAAGGGGCAAGAAAACCGAGGATATGATTTTTGCAGGTTCAGATCGCCGGACCCGATCCGGTATGGCAACCGTGACTGTGATTCTAGATAATAGTGACAACTGGTTGCCAATCGATTATAGCGAAGTGGCGATCGCACGCAGAGCTTACCGGGATGGATCGAATGAGTACTTGCTCAATGGACAACGAGTTAGACTCAGAGATGTTTCGGAATTGCTGGCCGAATCCGGATTAGCGGAACGAACTTATACGATTATCGGACAGGGTCTTGTGGATGCTGCACTGGCATTACGGGCAGAAGACCGGAGGCGGTTATTTGAAGAAGCAGCCGGCATTGGGTTGCATCGAACGAGACGGCAGGAAGCATTGCGCAGATTGGATGATACGCAGCGCAACCTGGAGCGAGTTGATGATATCTTGCTTGAGTTACGCCCAAGGCTGAGAAGCTTGGAGCGTCAAGCCCGCCGAGCTCAGGAATATGAACGCGCGATTTCTGACCTGCGAGCATTATTAAGGGAATGGTATGGCTACCATTGGCATCGAGCGCAGGAAGAGTTGTCTAAAGCACGTGCTTTAGCTGGTGATCAGAACGAATCACTTGAAATCACCCGGAAAAGAGAGCAGGAACTGGAATCGGAAATAAACGAGCTGCGAGAAAAGAGGAGGGGAATCCGTGAGCAGCTCAATGAATTCCATCGGCAATCAGCAGATTTGCATACTGAACGGGAGAACAAAAGCCGAGATCTGGCAGTTTCTGAAGAACGAGCGCGAAATCTTCAAAATCAAGAGATAAAGTTCCGGGGAGACTTGGCTCAATCACTTGAAGAGGTCAGCATTCTTGAAGAGCGAAACCGGTTTGCATTTGATGAAGTCCAGAAGCTGGTAGATGAATTAGAAGAAGCACAAGAACGCGATGGATCTGTGAGATCTGCATTTGAAGTGCGGCAAAAAGAACGTGGTGAACTCGAGGCTGGACTAGCTGATAATCGCCAGCTTCTGATTGAATTATCCACGAATCGAGCTCAAATAAATTCCCGCCGGGCAGAATACATGGTGCAAGTGGATAGCCTGACCAAATCCATGAGGAAAATGGAAGAATCTAATCAGCAATCAATAGCCGATCAAAATAAGATTGAATTCAAGGGAAAAGAAATCAGCCGCGATCTGGCGGTGGCAGTAAGCAATCAATCTGAAACCGAAACTGTCCTGGGGAATCTACAAGAAGAAATCTCAATTAAGAGCGCAAAGTTACAGGAATTATCAAAGAAACTCTCTGCTAGCGAAGCTGAATTTGCGAAATTAAACGCCCAGTCTGATGTACTCACGCAATCTGAACGTATCTTCGCTGGTTATTCTGAAGGGGCAAAATCCTTGCTTGAAGCAGTAAAGGATTTTCAGATTGCCGGATCGCGAGGTGTTCTTGGGACCAGCCTGGAAGTACCAAAGCAGTACGAGATTGCTGTTGGTGCTGCGCTTGGAGATTATGTTGATGCTTTAGTGCTTGAGAGCGGTGCAGAAATTAATAAAGCGCTCCGCATATTGGAAGAAAAGGCAGAAAAAGCAGCGATAATACCACTGGACGGGCTTCATCCTGGTAATACACTGGCCAATTTCTCCGTTGAAGAGGGGGTTGAAGGTCGTGCGGATGAATTTGTGGATGTACCGGATGATCTAAAACCAGCAATCAAAATACTTTTGGGGAACACGCTCGTGGTAAAAGATAGAAAGAGCGCCGAAAAAATATTAAAAGCTATGCGGAGGAATCCGCATTTCGAAGGGATAGCCTCAGTCAAAATTGTTACACTGCTGGGAGAGGTTTTTCACGCTACGGGACCCATAAAAACCAGCTCTAGTTCAACTCCGGTGACTCTGAGCCGCCCTCGCGAAGGTAGAGAGCTCCAGAAGAAAATTAATAGCATCGAAGATGTGGTGAAGCACATACAAAGTGAAGTAACTCAGATAGAAAGTGACATCTTTA
>JALHTN010000217.1 GCA_022865865.1 Anaerolineales bacterium | reverse complement strand
TGGACAGATCAAGAAGAATTCGCCTCCAATCAAGAAGCGCTGTACCGGCTGGCAGTTGGCTTGATTCACCGCTGTCGGAAATCGATCTTCCTTGGCTTGAGCGACCTTGGTGAAGGGGGTTATGAGATGAAGGGTCCTTTCCTGAAAGCGATTCAACGGGTCCTTCAGAATTATCCATCCCGGTCGACAGATGTGGAAATCGAGAGGCTGCCCTGATGATTACGCCGCGTCCCAAACAACGAGAAATCCTTGCCTACCGGGGTGGAAGAATGGGTGTCTCCGCAGTGCCTGGCAGCGGTAAAACCCAAATCCTCTCGCTCCTGGCAGCGCAGATCATCGCCAGAGGCACTTTAGAGGATGACCAGGAGGTGCTGATTGTCACCCTGGTCAATTCTGCGGTAGATAATTTTTCCATTCGCGTTGGAGGCATGATCCAGGACCTGGGCCTGCTGCCTAATCTTGGGTATCGTGTGCGCACATTACATGGTTTAGCGCATGATATCGTTCGTGAACGACCAGACCTGCTTGGTCTTGCAGATAATTTCCAGATCATTGATGAACGGATTGCCAATCAAATCCGGCAGGATGCTGCTCAAGCCTGGCTTAAATCCAATCCAGATGCATTAGAAAATTACCTCAATCCCAGTCTGGAGGATAACAAGTTGGATTGGGTGCGCCGTGAACATATTCCGGCCAAGGTTAGCGAGATGGCTTTAGCGTTTATCCGCTTTGCCAAGGATCGTCAATTAACCCCCTATGAAATAGATGCCAGACTCGGGCAGCTGCCGGTTCCGCTGCCCCTGGCTCAAATGTGTTCTGAAATCTACCAGTCTTACCAGCAAGCATTAATCTACCGTGGGGCATTAGATTTTGATGACCTGATGCGCCTTGCTCTGCAGGCACTCCAGCTCGATGAGAGCTACCTGGATCGCTTGCGGCATCGCTGGCCTTTTATTCTTGAAGATGAAGCCCAGGACAGCAGCCGGCTGCAGGAGGAAATCCTGTCTACGCTCAGTGCGGAACATGGAAATTGGGTGCGGGTCGGTGATCCAAACCAGGCAATTTTTGAGACCTTCACTACTGCCAGCCCTGAGTCCCTGCGAGATTTCCTCGCCTCACCCGGTGTGGCTGATCTAGATATGCCCAATTCAGGACGTTCAACCAACAGCATTATCAACCTGGCTAACTTCCTGATCCAATGGACGCAAGAATCTCATCCCAGGATCGAGGTGCGGGAGGCTTTGGGGCCGCCCACAATAGAGGCGACACCACCCGGCGATCCCCAGCCCAATCCGGCGGATGATCCGCGTGCCATCCAGCTGGTCGAGCGCGAACAAACCCCGCAAGAAGAGATCCAATACATCGCAGATTCGCTGGAATCCTGGCTGCCTCAACACCCTGAAAAAACCGTGGCTGTCCTTGTTCCACGCAACAAGCGCGGCTTCGACCTGATTGAAGAATTAAGCCGCAGGAAGCTGGATTATTCAGATACGCTCTTGCGGAGCACGCGGGCGACAAGGAAAGCTGCAGGGGCACTTGCCAATTTGATTAATTACCTGGCTGATCCAGGATCTGCGAAAAAGCTGGCAACCGCCTATCAAGTATGGCGCAGGACCAATTGGGAGGATGAGCAGCAGAAATCCAGTTTCGAACGAGTACAGCGCCTAATAAAATCCTGCCGGCATGTTGAAGATTACCTCTGGCCGCGCGCCGGACGCGATTGGTTGGCGAGCCTAGATTTTGGAGAGCACGAAACCTGGTTCACGGCTGAGCTGCAGCAGTTCCGCCAAATCGTACATCGCTGGCAAGGTGCGGTCATGCTGCCCATCGACCAGCTGACCCTCTCTCTGGCTCAAGACCTTTTCCAGGAACCCCCGGACCTGGCGGTAGCTCATAAGATGGCTCTGCTGCTGCGTCAGGCAAAGGATGCCAACCGCGATTGGCGTTTATCTGATTTCACCGATGAGCTGGCTGTGATCGCACAAAACGAACGCCGCTTTATCGGTTTCAGCGAGGATGATAGTGGGTTCGATCCCCAGAAACACAAAGGCCAGGTTGTCATCGCAACCCTGCATAAATCAAAAGGCCTCGAATGGGACCGGGTTTATTTGATGTCGGTGAACAATTATAGTTTTCCATCTGGTCAGGAGTATGATCGCTATATAGCAGAGTCCTGGTTTGTGCGAGACCATCTTAACCTCGAAGCCGAGGTTCTGGATCAGCTGCAGATCGCCCTTGCTGCGGGTGACTATGATTGGTATGAAGAGCGGCGTGCCTCCGAGGCAGCCCGCCTTGATTATGTCTCCGAACGATTACGGCTGCTTTATGTTGGCATCACTCGAGCAAAAAGGGAGCTATTTATCACCTGGAACAACGGACGGGATGGCAAATTGAGACCCGCAGAATCATTTTCAGCATTAATCGGATATTGGGAAGAGCAGCTCATTGAGTTGGGAGGTCAATCCACATGAGCCTTTTAGCCTCTGATTTTCAATTCAGCCAGCGAAGCCTGCAGGATTATGTTGACTGCCCGCGCCGTTTTCAACTGCGCTACCTGGATCAGCTCGCCTGGCCGGCAGTCGAATCGGAACCATTAAGCGAGCATGAAGGACGCATGCAAGCTGGGGCT
>JALHTN010000216.1 GCA_022865865.1 Anaerolineales bacterium | reverse complement strand
GTTCCTGACCGATTCAGCTGGTAGCCTAAATGAGGATCGAGTTCAATTCCTAAGATCTCGTCATCATGTTGAGCCAGCACAGAGCGACCATCACTGTCCAAGAGCAAGAGATAAAGATCTAAATTGTCGATTGTTCCACTGGATTGGGTATCAATGTCTAATACGATGTGATCGCCAGCAAGGCCGTCAAATTTATAATAATCTATGTCTCCGGTGGGGCAGATACCTCTTAAAAGAGTTTGATCAAATTTGATTATCTCGGCCGATGACGGTGAATCATTTCCGTCGATACAAGCTGGAATGGAATATTGCAGGATCTCAATGTCATCAATCAGCCAGCCCTCGCCATCTGCATTGTCAATTGAGTCAAGGGTTGCGAAATGGAAGCGGATTTGAACCTCTTCTCCTGCATATTGAGCTAAATCTAATGTTGCTTGCAACCATTGGTCTTCTTCATCATCTTTCAACTGTAGAATGTTTTCAAATGGCGATCCATTTGAAGAAATTTGAACCCATCTTTGATCCCAATTTGCTCCATCTTCTTCCGTATCATACCGGTACCAAAAACGGAGCACAAAATTACTATCTGGGATTAGTATTGGCTTGGAGGTCAAATCACCTGAATTCGGAAGGCTTGAATCATAATTATGATCTGGAATCAGGCCATAATACCAGGAATGCTCCAAACTATGAGATCGCTCAGGCTCACTGAGCATATTCCAAAGACCAGTAAAGGACCAATTACCAGAACCACTTTCAAGCGTATCCATAAAGGGTGCCGACGTGGAAAGCATGCTTGGCGGTGTTGCTGTTATTTCGAAAGTTTGTGTCTCACTCCAGGGACTGTTGCAGGTAGCATCAGGGCACCTACGAGTCCGAACTTTCCAGGTATAAACACCCGCAGTGAATTGATGGTTTTCACCAATCCAGTAGGATGAAGGTAACCACTGCGAGTTGGATTCTCCACTCGGACCGTCGACTTGTACCTGGAATTCATTTCCTGGACCAGAATAACGCCAGGAGAAAGAAATCGAAGAACCGGAAGGAAATTGCTCACCAGGATGAGGATAAACGAGAATTTGCGGTGCAAGTAAAGGACTTGTTTTTGGGGTTACTTTAATCGATTTTATTTGGTTACTGTGGAGCAGATTATCATCCAAATTGCTATCATTCTTGAAAATGGACTCAAATCGGCCTAAAAAGTTTTTATTCCCGAATACTTCAGCTAATACATTAGTGCCAATTTGAATCGATTCGATATTGCTCTCCATTTCTGGTGAAAGCTGGGCATATCCTCCAATCTCGAGGACCTGGCAAGATCCTTGGAAATCTGAGGAGGAATGTATTCCGATTTGATTTGCGCCGGGAGTACACTGGATCAGGTCCGGATTACAATTGTAATTCTTGATGATATGAGTTAAACCAGGCAACCCGGGAGAGAGATTTCCTGCGTTATCCCTGATTCTTAAGGCTAAACCCACTGGTCCATCAGGGATACTATCCGTACACATATCCCAATTCACTGAAAAAGTGGTGCCAGGCATATCATCCCCAATTTCGTGCCATTCATTTTCGAAGTAAGCCATCAAACGGGAAGAATTAACACCGCTATCCTCATCAAAAGCCCATCCTTCAATGTTTACCGAGTTAGAGTTTATCAACATGCCTGTTTCGGGAACAAATAAATCACCAATCGGTGGCTGTGTATCTCCTGGAGCAATATTTCCGGAAATGTAAAAGTTTCGATACTGGTTGCATACATCTCCAGGCAAGTCGCAGTATTCAAGATCGCTCTCACGCCTCGGTCGACCTCCATTAATATCGACATCCTGGAAAGTAATATCAACTGAAGATCCCCAGTAAGAATTCGGGTTGGTATGAACGTGAAAATGCAAATGGTGACCAGTGCTCTGACCCGTGTCATCCGCGATACCGATGTATTGTCCTTGAGCAACATAAGCACCTTTCGTTCTTAATTCTTGGGGGATGCTGTCTTGAGCGAGGTGGAGGTAAAGCTGGTAGGTTGTAGGGGAGGTGGATTCGTCCTTAAGCACAATATAGTTGCCCATATCGCTGTCATCACCGTTAGGAACATCCCACCTCACCCGCCATACTGTACCTGCCTTCGAAGCTCTCGATTGGAACATAGTTTTAGAAATATAGAAATCGAATGAATAGTGGGCACTTTCAGATGGGATATAGCGATCATGACCTGTACTTTGGGAGAGGTAAACAGTTCGACCTGCATCCCAGGGAAGGAGATAACCAGAATATGTCGCTTGAGCGGTCTGAATAATTGTGCGATACATCTCTTCATACGAGATTTTATATTCGTCACTCAGTAATTCTTGGGGTGCGGATTGCACCAGCTCGATCCAACCGGGATCCGAGGGGAGGATTATCTGCCATTCACTCCCTGAACGGAGCGCGAAGGCTAAACCTGGTTCGGAAGGTAATAGCTCGCCGGTCACCGGGTCGATCATTTCTAAAAATACTACTCCCCAAGATTCATCCTGTGAAACCTGAACGCTGGCAATTTGTACATCATTAACCAGATAACCAAGGACGTATTCCCTCTGGTCTCCGATGGCTTTTACTAAAGCCTCTTCAATACGCTCCTTCTCTGCCTCATTCCCAGAAGGTGTCGGCGGCGCGGGTGCTGCTGTTGTAGATATGGAGTAAAGAATCAAGAATATAGAGGTGAATATTATGAAGAAGACGAATACTAGCTTTCGATTCATGAGAAATAAATGCCCACAGATTTAACCAGTGATTCTGATTTTACTATTCCCTCAGTCAATCAGGATAGACTGGTTCTATTGATGCTGAGGGATCCAGAATCATCCAAGATCCAAATTTCATTGGCGAATCGTTGGATGAAGTATCGATCATGTATCACTGCAAGAACCGTGCCGTCAAACCGGCTGAGTGCTTGTTCAAACTGAGTTCTAGAGGGGATATCAAGATGATTGATGGGCTCATCTAAAAGCAAAAAATCGCATCCTTCAATAATTAGTGACGCTAATTGCAACCGGGAGCGTTCTCCTAAGCTAAGATCCCTCACTGGTAGAAAGACATCATCGCCAGAGAATAGGAAGGAATGCAGAAAAGACCGCGCCTCAGTCTCATCAATGTTTGCTGATTGTTGGATTGTTTCTAAAGCATTGAGGTGATCGGAAAGAGATTCCTGTTCTTGGGTCAGATAACCAAGCTGGATTTTCGAACCCATGTGGATTGAACCTGAAATTGGTTTAATCTGACCTGAGATTGTGCGGAGTAATGTGGTTTTCCCGCTTCCATTTGAACCAGTAAGTGCAATCCTGGCACCGAAACGGATAGAATGGTTGATATCCGCGATCAAGATATTCTGGTCTGAATATCCCACCGAAAGATTCTCGAATCTTACAACATGTTGACTGTGGTGTTTATCGTCCGCGAATTCAACTTTCATTTGCCATGATTGTTTCGGCTTATCCACGCGGTCCTCTGAATCAATGTACCTCTCTAATTTCTTCTCCCGCGATTTCGCCTTACGGGCAACTTTTTTCGCATAGCGACGAATACCCGGTTCTCTTGATGTGCTTGTGATCTCAACGCGGTAAGCCTGGTTTTTTGTGTGAGCGATATCCTGCTTTATTTTCCGAATTTCATAAACTTGATCCCGGTAAGCAGCGGACTGCTTCTCATGTGCATTTAGGTAAACCTCGAGATATTGGCTGTAATTTCCCTGGTACTGCTGGATGGCATGAGTGATCGGACCAAGATCGAAGATCTTATTCACTGTATTATCTAAGAAAGTGCGATCGTGGGAGACGATTATGACTCCGCCTGAGAATGATTTAATCCATTTCTCGAGCCATACAAGCATGGTGATATCCAAATGGTTGGTCGGTTCATCCATGATTAATAATGCTGGATTCTTGATTAAAATACTAGCCAACCCCAAGCGGGTTTTTTGTCCACCACTAAGATGAGATATTAATATTCCTTCAGGGAGACCATTCAGGTTGAAGGTTTCCAGAATCTCTTGTGGGTGGACTCGAGGGGGCTGGTAATTTTCTAATTTATTCAAAATCGAATCGTAAGCATCTTGGATATCCACATTATCAGGCTGGTGTTCGACCGATTTTGCTAATGTCTCCAACTCCTGTTCCAAATACGCATAATCATCAGACAATTCCGAAAATAGCTCCTGGAGACTCACTCCAGCTGGAAATTCGTAAGCTTGGGGTAAATATCCAACCTCCAAATCTGTCGGATTATGGGTGATATTTCCCCGATCAGGTTCTAATTGACCGGAAATGATTTTTAATAACGTGGATTTGCCACTACCATTTGGGCCAATTAATCCAATGCGATCGGAAGGGTTAATGCTGAATGATACATTTTGCAGGACTTTTTTGATATTAAATTTTATTGAAATATTGTGAGCTGTTAGCATGAGACCTCGGTAATTAGAACAGAAAAGCCGGGGGCAACAGCCACCGGCAGGAAATAAATCCGCGATTCTTACCCCAGGAGTAATTTGGAATGCTGCTAATTATCAATCATCTCATATACCACAAGTAGCGAAAATTTATCTATGATTATACCAGTCGGATAATTTATGGAAGTAATCTTCTCGGTTCTGTTCAATCTCAAGTTCTGAAGATTATTTTGTTGCGTTATTTTCAGGTTCATTGTAATATTCAATGGGATAACAACGGAGATCAGGATTATCTTGAGAATAAAGTACCAGATAACGTTCGTCCTATTGATATTTTTATTGATTTTATCTTCAGGGTATGGTTCAAGCCACCAATCTGAAACTCTTCACGTACAAAATGAGCTTTATTTTCCATTGATTTATCACTCATTAGTCAACCAATTACCACCAACAAAAATCCCAAAACCAACCATAACAAGTACACCAACAAGAACCCTTGTCCCTTTCAGCTCTTCAACTCCAATACCAACCGCAACCCAAACTCCGACTGCAACCTTAACGCCGACTCTAACTTTAACCCCAACTTATACGGCGACGACAACATTAATTCCGCTTGCCTCAATCACAATTCAATTCCCTAGTTTGACGCCCTCGGTGACACCTTCCCTAACGCCATCACAAACATTATTACCTAGTTCGACACCTCCATCAGGTTTATTCCCTGGTATACC
>JALHTN010000215.1 GCA_022865865.1 Anaerolineales bacterium | reverse complement strand
CCGGTTATCCTGGAAAACCAATTGGACGATTTGATTGTCACAAATGCGATTACTTATTTAGATCATCGTGGAGAGCCAGCACCTTATATTACTTTGCACACATCTGCTTTAATTACAACAGCTGAGAATATGAGTATCTCAAGGGAACAAAATACTTCTTCCTCAGATGAATATTCTCGAATTCAACATCTTATAGAAAATTGCCTCACATATAAACACGGTTTTGTAAGGCATGGAGGCAGCGAGAAATCGTTTGAGAACGCCAGTTTCTGGCACCAAGGTATTATTGAACCCATCGGTATGATCTCTGATCAAGTTGAATCCAAGATACATCAATTGATCTCTGAAGATGACCAAATTACTTATTTCAAATTAGATCAATCACTATGCAAGGCGTTTCCAGGCCTTATGACTCCTGATTCCGAGCTGATCAATATTTGCATTGAATCCTACTGTAAACAGGGTAATCTTGAGAGAGGTGAGATTGTCCTCCGTAATCAAGATCAACCAGAAAAACGCTCTCTAGAAATTTCTGCAACCTGTCTTGCACTCCATGACTTAGGTGCTCACCTCGGATTAATAACAAATGGTGAAAATCCAGTCATTTGGAAAACTTCAGAAGACAACGTTTCTCAAATTTTCCATGTCACCTCCTCAGCAGAGATTGGCGGGATTGTCTTTAATTCTCCACATCCAGCAAGTAAATCAATAATCGTCATACCCGGAGCACGCGCTAATTTACTGTTATATAAAAAACGTAATAATTTTTATCTAGCACAGGTCATTGATCGAGGTTGGCGTTTCCTAAAATTTCGCCACTTGCGCCACCTTCTTGAATCCCCAACCCTTAATCATGAGAACCTTGATTACGAGTTGGCACTGGATCCAATGACTGAATCCCCGGCTCAAATGAGATTACTATAAATAAAAAACACACCTATACAGGATACTAAATTCGGTTATCCTGAACATTTCCATGGTTGTATTAGTTAAGTACTTGGACAAAAGATGTGGAGGAATAATGACAATTGAAACCCAATCACAGCCACACACCACAATTCAAAGAGCAGCTGGTCCAGGTTGTTTAATCCAGGCTCTGTGGTTCATATTTATCGGTTGGTGGCTGGGTGTTCTTTGCATAACCGCAGCCTGGTTATTGAATATCACCATAATTGGTTTACCCCTGGGTATGGCGATCCTTAATAACATCCCCCGCATACTCTCCCTTCAACCACCGAGACGAGAATTCCAGGTGTTTAAATCCAACGGGGAGACAATAATAACTGAGATGAATCTCCCTCAGCGCAGTTTCTTATTAAGGGCATTATTCTTTCTTTTTATTGGTTGGTGGTGGAGTGGGATCTGGCTGTTTATCGCTTACCTTCTTTGTATCACCGTGATCTTAATCCCGCTCAGCTTACAAATGTTTCGATTAACACCTTTCATGACAACCTTGAAGAGATATTGACTTAATTGCAGATTCACCTAATATAGATACAGGTATTTAGATCTGGCACAATCGATTTAGACCATCGAATTAATAAAGCGATTTTTGTTATGATAGCCGAGGCATGAGCTGAAGAAGGATTCCGTAACTCAATGTTGATTGCCGTGTTCTAAATGAGTGTTCCAGATCGATAAGCGAGATTATTCTAGAATTTAAGACAATGTTTTTGAGTATCTCGAAATTTCTTTAATCTTAAGGAGAATGCATAATGGATATTGGAAAATCTTTTTCTTACCCTTTTGAGGATGATGAATGGTTAACTAAATTATTCCTTGGGGCGATTGTTTCTGCTGTACCCATACTCAACTTTGCCTGGACAGGGTACACGGTTGACATCATGCGCAATGTCATCGATGGCGTATCAATGCCAATGCCAGCTTGGAGTGATTTCGGGGACAAATTCGTCAAAGGTTTTTTGGTTTGGGCGGCTGGTTTTATTTACACGTTGCCGGCTCTCATTATCGCTTGTCTCCTACTGGGGCTACTCATCATCCCGGTCAGCAGTGAGACGGGTATGGAAAGCTTAACCAGGACTGAGACTTTGGCTTCGGTGTTCACAGGTATTGGGATCTTTTTCATTTGCTTGCTAGTAATTTATTTATTAGCATTCAGCTTTTATTTTCCCGCAGTGTACATCAATTTCGCACGTAAAGGCACCTTTGGTTCTTGTTTTGAAATTCGCGAGAGCATCAAGATCGTTTCGCAGAACACCAGCAAGTATCTTACTGCCTGGTTGGTTTCTATCGTCGGCGCAATAGTTGTTGGTATTATTGTCATGCTCGTATCATTGGTCCTGGCAATTATTCCGTGCATCGGTTGGTTGATCACCTGGGTGATCAGCGCGCTGAGCAGTGTATATATATTTACCCTCTATTCACATCTATTTGGACAGGTTGTTGCTGTAGATACAACCAGTGTTGTAGCAATTGATTAAAATAGCTCACAAATTCTGAATTAATATACCCGGAAAATGAAAAATCCGCCTCTCGGCGGATTTTTCAGGCTATGGATTTGGTGTAGCGGTCGGTGGAGGGGTCCAGAATGGATCTATTGGAGTCGGTGATG
>JALHTN010000214.1 GCA_022865865.1 Anaerolineales bacterium | reverse complement strand
TTGAGAGATCTAAGGCGAATTGATCTGAGACTGTGAAAACAGGATCCTTTACGAGTGGCAAGGCACATTCCAATATTGTGGCCCCCTCGCTTGGCAGGTTTTTGAGTCCAGCGGTGTCCAGTATAACTTTGTTCACTCCACTATCATAACTATTATGTAAAGTAAGATAGGTATTTGAGCTTGTTTTCTTCTTTGAGGATTGAGCCAATGAAAGCACCGTGGTGGCAGCTTCCCAATCCTGCATTAATATCGTCCAGCTACATTTTGAACAAATCTCAGATAGGGCAGTGGATGCAGCTCTCCCAAAAAAGAGTGAATCACGTAGTAAACTCGGTTGGCCACCCTTTTCAATTGCATGAACATCATATGGATGTTTTACCCCGGAAAAAAACGGGTACTGCATTATTTTATTGGTATGAGGTTTTAAGAACACCCAGCACACTTCCCTTTGCAAAACTTTAATATCCACCCTAAAGTCCTCGAGGCCAAAGCGGATATCGATAGAAGCAAGGATATCCATCTCTGATTCTTGAAGGGTTGTTTTGGAGATATTGAAGTGGAAAGGAGTAATGACGTAGGTGGGAACCTGGGAAGCGGATTGGATAGCGTGCGGTAAATGCGACATCACAGCTGCTATCCCACCCCCCGGAGCAAAAGGTGTTTCATACGTGATGAAAGCGATATGTTTTTCCAAATTCTCTTCCCGAGGAGAATGATAGCAGAAATAAAATTATATCATTTAGAGGGTGCTATATTCTGGACAAGTAAATGCGCATAGCCACTTAGTTTTCGGAAACATCACTCATAAATTGAGTTTCGTAAAGCTCCGCGTACAAGCCACCATAAGCTAATAATGTGCTGTGATTCCCTTGTTCAATGAGCCTGCCTTGATGGAGAACAAGTATCTTATCTGCTGCCAGGATTGTAGATAGGCGATGTGCAATAACCAAGCTGGTTCTTCCAGACATCAACGGGGTAAGTGCCGCTTGGATCAATGACTCGTTATAAGAATCTAGATGGGAGGTGGCTTCATCGAGGATTAGGATGCGTGGATCTTTGAGGATCACACGAGCAATGGCCAGTCGCTGTTTTTCTCCACCGCTGAGCCGGTAGCCTCTTTCTCCGACCACTGTCTTATAGCCATCCGGCATTTCTTGAATGAATTCATGTATGTTTGCGGCACGACAGGCAGCCTCGAGCTGATCCTGTTCAGCAGAGGGGTCTGCATAGCAGAGATTGGCTTCGATGGTATCATGAAATAGATAAGTTTCCTGGGTTACTATTCCGATCTGATTAGCAAGCGATTCTTGGGTTACCTGGCTGATATCAATATCATCAATAGTAATTCTGCCACCTGTTGCTTCATATAATCTGGGAAGCAGATAAGTGATGGTAGTTTTACCTGCTCCGGAGTAGCCAACCAAGGCAGCCAATTCTCCAGGTAATATATCAAAGGTTACATCCTTAAGCGCCCAGCGTTCGGAAATATCAAATCCAGAAGTTTCATTCAAATCTTCATCGGCTGGATGCGAAAAATTGGAATCCGATATTTTTTCCTTAAGATTTTCTTTCTCTGTGTAACTGAAGGAAACATTCTCGAAGCTAACCCGGCCATCAACATTGGAGAATTTCCTTGCGTCCGGTTCATCCTGGATTTCAATTGGTAAATCGAGATATTCAAATACCCTTTCAAAACTAACCATCGAGGTGGCAAAATCGACCTGGACATTGGTGAGTGAAGAGATCGGTCCATAGAGGCGCGTGAGATATGCAGCGAAAGCGACGATTGTCCCGATCGTTAGTACGTCGGTCATCACCAGATAACCACCTGCCCAGTAAATCAAAGCAGTTCCGATGGCTCCGGAAATCCCTAAACCCATGAAAAACCAGCGACCAACCAATGCTCGCCTGACCCCTATATCACGCACATTTTGATTAATATTTCGGAATCGATCTGACTCCTGGTGTTGTCTGCCGAATGTTTTAACCAATAAAGCGCCGTTTATGCCCAATGTTTCGGTGATCAAGCTGCTTAAATCTGCATTGTATTCCATCGCTTTGCGACGGATATCTCGCAGGATACGGGCAACCCTTCGGGTTGGTAAGAGAAATAATGGTAGCACAGCAACCGAAAGCAGCGTTAATCGAGCGTCGATCGAGATCATCACGACTAAAGTGGAAATTAATGTCACTGAATTTGTGATGATACTGGGTAAGGTACCCGTGATCGCGTTTTGTGCTCCCACAACATCACTATTGAATCGAGAAACGATTTCACCTGAACGTGTGTTGGTGAAAAATCGGAGGGACATTCGCTGAATATGATCATACATTTCTTGGCGTAAATCAAAGATGATACCTTCCCCGGCTTTAGCGCTGAAATATCTTTCTATGATTCCAATTAACCCGCTTAGAATAGGTATTGCGATCATCGCGAGTGCCAATATAGTAAGCTGCCTAAAATCATTCGATGGAATAACAACGTCGATTAATCTGCGAAAAATCAGTGGAGGAACCAGCTCGATGAAAGAGATTACGATGATCACTACCAGCACAATTGAAAGATTTCCCCAATAAGGACGGGCATATTCCAAAATGCGACTTAGGAGTTTACGATCAACTTTGGCTTTTCCTTTGGTTTCATCTGCCCCAATTAAGGCCCACCAACCACCACCGTGCATATGAATTTATCCTTTCGTGAATCGAGTTCAATAATCTTTAGCGTGTAAAATCGGAAAATATATAGAATATTTCTTTACATCAAACAAAATGTCTTGGAAATGATTATAATTCTAGATTAACCCAAACTGAGGAGTCATCCGTGAATTTTCAAAAACTTCTACGAAATCGTTTTAGTGTCAGAGAATATACGCCTGAAAAAGTTGATCCAAAATTGCTGAACCAGATATTATTAGCGGCACAATTCGCACCCACAGCTGCAAATCGGCAACCATTCAAGCTAATTGTAATCCACACAGAAGATAAAAGAGAAGAAATCAAAAAGATCTATGACCGGGAATGGTTTTCAAGTGCACCGATCTTGATTTGTGCTTGCGGAATCCCTGAGCTGGGTTGGGTCCGGGCAGATGGCAAATCCTATATTGATGTCGACGTAGCCATTGTTTTGGATCATATCAGCCTAGCTGCTGCTGATCTGGGGTTGGGGACCTGCTGGGTGGCTTCTTTTAATGTTGAATCAGCACGCAAGATATTGCGAATCCCTCAAAATGCTGAACCAATTGCCTTCATGTCCCTCGGCTACCCCGCTGGGTCTCCAGGTGAAAAAGAGCGAAAAACCCTGGAGGAATTAGTCTCATTTGAATCTTGGGAAACTGATGCTGTCAATTAAATAGTAGGTTTTATTCCTGAAATCGAGAAACAAATGAGTATAAACAATCCGTCCACCTTGCAGCCCATTGATTTTCCAGGTGAGCAAAATTGGCCTGATTTGGGTATGACTGAGGATGGACTTGAAAGAATAAATAACGTTTTCGACCACCAAATTCGGGATGGACTCCACCTTGGAGCCCAATTGGTAGTATTGAGATTTGGGCAGGTTCTCCTTGATCGCTGTGGAGGATATTCAGATGCGAGCAAGAAATTTCCAATATCCCCCGAGACCCAATTCCTGACTTTCTCATTAACCAAACCATTTACGAGTGCCTGCATTTTTAAGTTAATCGAGGAGAAGGTGATTAATCTGGATGATCCGGTCGGAATTTACTGGCCTGAATTCTCATGTCTGGGAAAAGAAGAAATTACTATCAAACAAGTTTTATTACACCAGACTGGATTGTCAAAAAATAGGTTAATCTATCAAATCCTAAATATCTCGGATTGGAACAAAATAATTGATGATCTCGCCAAACAGAAACCAGACTTTATCCCAGGAAGCAAAACTGGATATCAATTGCTCAATTACGGATTTATCCTGGGTGAGGTCATTTACCGGGTCACCGGATTACCTGTGGATGAATACCTGCAAAGAGAGTTCCTCACCCCGCTTGGATTAACACATACCAGCATGAGAGTGGCAGATTTTCAGAAGAATCGTTTCTCTCGTTTATCGTCTGGAACTATTGACCATCAAATTGTGGCCTGGATTTTTAATTCTGAACGCGTACGTGGTTCGCTTGTTCCTGCCGCTTCCTTACATAGTACTGCGAGGGAAATAGCGGTCTTCTATCAAATGCTGCTCAATAATGGAGAATATGCCAGAAGCCGATTCTTGGAAACTGAAACGGTCAAATTCGCAACATCCCTCGGGTATGAAGGATTTGACGAATCCCTGGACAGAACCACCAGATGGGGATATGGTTTCTTCCTGGGAGGCGATCGCATCCTATATCCGGATGTCCCAGATGGGATGGGCAAGGGCAGCAGTTTAGATACCTTTGGTCATTATGGTCAACGAAATTCGATGGTCTGGGCTGATAAGAGAACTGGATTGGTTGTTGTGTTTCTATGTAACCGCTTTCTATCGAGTATTGATAACAAAATCCGTTTACAAGAGATATCTAACGCGGTTTGGGATGCAATTGTATGATGATTTATCCAGACAAAATTATGTTTTTTTCTAGTCAAACGTCACCGAAGACCAGTTCATATAATCGTCTGATATTCCGATCAATTTTTGTTACACAATTGGAAAACCGTGATCTCGGGGGGACAGTTGTAGCGGAATTTCAACCAGCTGGTTCCTAAGCCGCGATTCGTGTAAAGCACCATATCCTGAACTAAATATCTTCCAGAAGGGTATTTGCGTCCCAATTGTGGCAAATATAAATTACCCCACAAGGGTAGGCATATTTGACCACCATGCGAATGTCCTGATATTTGCATGGCAAATCTCCCGCTGGCGGCACTAATATCTGCGAAATCAGGTTCGTGGGCTAAGAGGATCACTGTGTTCTCATCATTCGGAATTTGTTCGATAACTGATCGAAGATCTGCATGTCTGGTCATAAAATCGTCAATTCCTGCAAAGAATAAGTGGGATGAGTCCCGCCGAATTCCATGAACGCGGTTCCGTAATTCAACGATTTTGCATTCCTCTAATACGTTTCGGATCAAGGTAGCATCGGTATAGTGGTCGTGGTTTCCCAGAACTGCATATACGCCATCTTTCGAAGTCAATTTTGATAGCGTACTGACAAGATCAGGTGCAAAATTTGGTGGATTAAAGCTAATGAAATCCCCAGTGATAGCGATTAAATCAGGTTCTTGTTGATTGACCAGGTCAACTATCTCGAATATTGCATGGGTATCTAACCAGGTTCCGAGATGGAAATCGCTAATTTGTACTATGCGGTAGCCGTTAAACTGCTCTGGCAAATTTGGCAGGATGATCGAATGTGTTGTGATTTCGACCAACCGTTTGTGAAACTTCCACCCCACAGTTATTTTTCCTTTCATCAACGTAACTATCATAACGAAATATTGGATATCAGATAGGGAATAATATAAGAGTATCGCTAATTAAGATTAAGGTGATTACTTTTGTGAAGAGACCACTTTTCTATGAAGTCTCTTCAAACGATGTTCTAATTTTGGTCTCCAGATTTCCCGGTCGAGGACTGGGTAATCAGGAGAATTTATTATTTCGATCGCCAGCTCGGTCCAAAAAATCGCCTGGGAGTAATCCCTTGATTTGTGTTCAAATACCTTTGCTAATTCCTCATGAGCGTAGACCTCTCTTAATTCTGCGGCAGACTGCCACAAACCGATTGATTTATCGAGATTGTTGCGGCGTTTTTCCATTATTGACCAGCGCAGGAAGGCTTGATTGCGAATTCTGTCAGGCAGTTCATAATTCAAACCGCGTGCGAAGCATTCTGCGGCGGATTTATATTCTCCCATATCTTCAAATATTTTTGCCATAGATATCAAATCAATGCCATGTTCAACCAGACCGCTGCGAGGATCGTCAAGAATTGTAGAAACATGATTAAGTAAACTGGCTAGAGAGATGATGTCCATGGCGTTATGGTAGAGGACATTTGAAATTGGACGTGCATCACCTGACTTTATATAGTCAAAATAAAGGGTTGGAACCATCCAGCCAGGAATATCTTCCTCTGTGCGTGGTGTCCCTAGAATATGCTCTTCAATCGAACCAAGAGTTCTGCTTTCCAAGCGATCTCGCCACAATTTGCGCGCGATGTGTAATAAATCTATGTGCGCATATGATCTCAATGGAGGGGGTTCACCATTAGCTATGTAGCGCGAATTCAAGAGGGGTACATCAAACGATTTGCCATTATAGGTGACCAGGACCTCACAATCAACCAGAGCGGACTGAACAGCTGCAAGCTGCGCAGGTTCTTCAAATGGATCGCGCATGAAATACTGAGATAATTGGAAACCTGCCGGTGTGAATTTGCCGATGCCAATCAAAAAAGCATAGGTTCCAGTGCCCCCCGCTAAACCTGAAGTTTCGGTATCCAAGAATGCAAATGCCTCAGGTTGCAGCTGAACGATACCTGGATCGCCGATCCAGGTGGAAAGGTTTGTTAAAGATGCTGCAAAAACGAGGGGTATATCTTTTTTGCGTGGGTCTTCAGTGTATGTCTCATTGATCACAAACGTTTGACCAAAAGGCGTATTGATTTCATCTCCGCTGACAATAACCTCTTCGATCGGAAATTTCGTTGAATTTGAGGGTGGTTTGATACCCTCAGTTCCTATCGAGACACCCAAAGCTTTTAATTTTTCTGAAAGGGAAGGCATTCTGATTTGTTGATTTACCAAGAGATAATGATGGCTGCTTGAATTTATATTTTTTGATAATAAAGAGGTTCAACTGTTGTTATCAACCAGTAATGATAGGAGAGTTAGGGTTTCTTGCTTCCCGCCAATACCATTTTCGCCAGCAGGACCAACGCAAGATGGACAACCGTCGTTGCATATACACGAGCTGACTAAATCATGAGCATTTCCGATCAGGTTGGAGTGAATCTCGAACAAACGCTGGCTAAAACCGATTCCTGCGGGAATTCGCTCGAAGAGCACAATGGCGGGGTTTCCATCGGTAAGTGGCGATTGAGGATCTGAATGCACACCAAGATCACGAGAATCGCACATCAGGAATATCGGGGCGATATTATACAACACATGAGCCAATCCGGATAATCCGCTCCTCAAGCGCACCACAGTTTCTACACGCCGGTGACAGGAAGGGCAAAGCGTGATCAAATTATCGAGCCGGTTGGCATCTTCTCGTGAATTAAATTGCCGGAAAGGGATTTTATGATGGACATGGTGAGCGCGTCCATCTTCCATGAGATCACAAACTTGACAGCGGTAGCCATCCCGAGCCCGGGCAAGATCTTTTTGTTGAGTCCAATTCGAGCCATAATTGTTTGGAGCATTGCTCCACAATCCT
>JALHTN010000213.1 GCA_022865865.1 Anaerolineales bacterium | reverse complement strand
GGCAGACAAAATTGCAGCTTCGCGTTCACCACCTGCGAAGCATACGGTGACACAAGTCCCGCAGCCGACGACAAGCACGTTGCCTGAGCTCCCTATCAATGACTTTATTTCATCCAGTGATTTCTGTTCTGCAACTATCATCTCAGTCGCTCCTCTAAAAGTAAGATCTTCAAACCCAAATTACTCATAATTGCAATATTTCGTAATTCCTTATCATTGGAACCCATACCTGTGTGGATATTTCTATACAGTTTTCAGCTCAGCTCCCGTTCAGTTTTAATGGATTAAGTCCAAGTTTCTTGATATCATCGAACATCTCGGTGGTTGAAATGGCAAAATGGCTTCCCATGGCTGATGATAAGTTCACCATCCGGATCCGCTCCGCTCCTAATCCAATCTCTTCCAGCAATTTTTGAACATATTCAACTCGCCTCCGGGCATTGAGATTACCTTCCAGGTAATGGCAATCGCCTTCCAGTCAACCTGCCACCATCACACCATCCGCACCATCCTCAAAAGCTCGCAGTACATAAAGCACATCCAGCTTTCCCGAGCAAGGCAATTCGATCACCTTGATCGATTGCGGGTAATCAAGCCGCATCGAGCCAGCCAGGTCAGCGGCTGCATAAGCGCAGTAGTGGCAGCAGAAAGCGACGATTTCAGGCTGAAATTCTTGTTCACTCATTTTGCGACCTCGATGCTTGTCAGCGGCACAAAGCCGGTGTGACCAGGTTCTATGTCAAACATAGCATCCAGCTTGGCAAGAGTTTGAATGTCTTTATAGTGCAGCAGCTGGATAGCCCTGGCAGGACACTCTGAGACGCAAATGCCGCATCCGTGACAGATCGCGGGTTCGATGAAGGCAGCTCCCACGATGTTTCCAACACCGGTGAAATTCCCAGTCACCTGGGGGACATCATATGGGCAGATGCGCACACATGTCAAGCAGCCAACGCAGGCCTGGGGGTCGACCAATGCAACGCGAGCATTGGTCTGGATGGTTTCCTGAGAGAGAATGCTGGCCGAACGCGAAGCCGCCGCCTGGGCTTGAGCGATCGACTCGTCTAGGAATTTTGGATAATGAGCCAGGCCTGCCATGAAGATTCCGTCGGCGGCAAAATCAACAGGTCGCAGTTTAACATGTGCCTCGAGGAAGAAGCCATCCATATTTAATGATAATTTCAGCTGGCTGGCGAGTTCACGCGTGCCAGGAGGAGGAACGACAGGTGTGCTCAGGACCACGTAATCTGTTTCGATCTCCACCTCTTTGCCCAGAAGCGGTTCCCAAACTTTAACGCGCAAAGGCTGCCTGCCCTTCGCCCCTGGTGAGCGATCTGGAATGAGGACATCCGGTTTGCGATCAAATTCGTAATGGAAAAATAGGACACCCGCCTTTCTGGCCTGAGTGTAAAGCCTTTCCTTGAATCCATACGTACGGATATCCCGGTAAATGATGCTCACATCTGCATCAGGATTTCTCTCTTTGATTTTCAGTGCATTCTTCAAGGCAGTTGTGCAGCAGATCCGGCTGCAGTATTTTTCTGCGGGACCAATACACTGCACCATGACAGCTGATTCGATTACTGGAGCTTGATCATCTTGGGCAAGGATATTCTCAAACTCCAATTGGGTCACAATGCGGTCATCCTGCCCATAGCCGTATTCAGTGCCCTTATATTCAATACCACCAGTAGCCACAATCGTCACACCATGGTCAACCTGGGAGATGTCTCCATTCGATTTGATCAGCGATACGAAATTACCCTTGAATCCGCTCGTGTTGACCAGCTCGGAGTTCATATAGGTGGTGATCAATGGGTGTGAGGTCACCTTTTCAATGATCTGGGCGAGAAATTCATGCGGGGAAATCTGGTCTCCGCTATCCGTGGGGAGAAAATATTGCAGATTGCGCAGGTTGCCACCTAAGACTGGCTCGCGTTCAATAATGTGCACAGGAAATCCCTGATCGGCGAGAGTAAGAGCTGCTGTCATTCCCGCTGCCCCACCACCAACGATCAAAGCGCTGTGGTTTACCTGAACTTCTGAGGTTTTCAGTGGTTCCAGCTGTGCAGCGCGAGCAATCGCCATTCGGACTAGGGTTTTCGCTTTTTCTGTTGCACCTTGCCAATCATTGGAGTGCACCCAGGAACACTGGTTGCGAATGTTCGCCATTTCGAAGAGATGTGGGTTGAGCCCAGCATGTCGCAAGGCATCCTGGAAGAGTGGTTCGTGAGTTAATGGTGTGCATGAAGCGACCACAACCCGGTTTAAATCGCGATGGATCACTTCCTCGATGATGTGGGCGATAGTATCCTGGGAGCAGGTATAGAGATTATCTTCCGCAAAGACTACCCCTGGCAGTGAACTGGCATACTCAGCAACGGAGGGCACATCCAGATAGCCACCAATATTACTGCCGCAGTGGCAGACAAAGACACCAATGCGTGGCTCTTGATCAGCCAGGTCTTTTTCAGATGGGTAATGGGGGAACTTTGCCAGGCTGAAACGGGCTGGAGCCAACAGCTGCGCGGCTGCTGCCGCTGTTCCGCTTGCTTCAATCACCGTTTCGGGGATGTCCTTTGGTTCGCGGAAAGGTCCAGCTACATATATGCCTTCCTGGCTGGTTTGCAATGGGTCAAAAAGTGTTGTATGGCAGAAGCCATATTCATCCAGTTCAACCCCTAAATTTTTGGCAAGCAGTTTAACTGAATCAGAGATCTCCATACCCACCGATAATACGACCAGGTCGAATTCCCCTTCGAGAGTATCGGCTTGTTCTTCAAATGGAGCAGCATAGCGAACTTTGAGGTTGTGGGTAAGCGGATCTTCTTTAACCTCGCTTAATCGGCAGCGAGTATATTTCACCCCATAATTATTCTCTGCCCGTTGGTAATATTCTTCATAGCCTTTGCTGTAGGCTCGTGTGTCCATGAAGAATACCTGGCAGGAAACCTCCATCTCTCCGCCATCTTTGCGTGATTTTGCCTTAGCATGTTCAAGCGTCATGATGGCTTCTTTAGCGGCATACATGCAGCACACCGAAGAACAATAATCATGGGTTTGATCACGACTGCCAACACATTGCAGGAAAGCGATCCGTTTGGGATCCTCGCCATCAGAGGGTCGCTGGACATGACCATTGGTCGGACCTGATGCGGATAGCATGCGCTCATACTGCAGGGAGGTGACCACATTGGGATAGCGCCCTAATCCAAATTCTTCTGATAATTCTGCACGGTAAGTTTGGTATCCAGGAGCTAAGATCACAGCTCCCACTTCGATCCGGCTTTGACTGGGAGGCATGTCGTGGTCGATTGCGTCAACCCCACAGGCAAAGGTGCAGCTCATGCATTCCGAACAGATGCCGCATGCCAGGCAGCGGGCTGCTTCAGCCTGGGCACTGGTCTCATCATATCCACTTTCTATTTCAGAGAAATTATCCAGCCGGTGTTCGACCGCCAATTCAGTTAACTGCACCCGCCCTTGAACGGTTATCTCGCCTTTAGCAATGCGCGCTTCGATCTCCTCTTGATCGATCTGCACTACTGGCAGAGGAGGCTTGGGAGCCCGTTCAAGTTGGTTTCCGCTGAGGAAGCGGATAATCGACTCAGCAGCTTCGTGACCGCTGTGGACTGCTTCGATCACGAAAGCTGTACCGGATACGCTGTCACCTGCAGCGAAAACTCCTGGCCGAGTGGCAGCGAAAGTGTTCGGATCGACCGCGATGGTCTTCAGGTCGGTCATCGCCACGCCGGCATCATCCGGAATGAAAGCCAGACCGGCGCGTTGGCCGACTGAGAAAATCACGGTATCACAGGGGATCACATGCTGCGAATCCCCGACTTTGTCGACCATTAAACCCTCAGTTTCGTCGAAGGTAAATGATCTCACCTGCATGCATTCCACACCGCTTACGTGGTTTTGTTCATCCGGAAGGATCTGTTCAAAGGAACGCCCGGCATAGATGGCAACGCCCTCGAGTTCAGCGGCCTCAATCTCCCAGGGGTGGGCAGGCATTTCCGGGCGGCTTTCAAGGCATGCCAGCGAGACCTGGCATCCAAGACGCACCGCGCTGCGGGCGACATCGATGGCAACATTACCTCCGCCCAGCACCAAGACATTCTTACCAAGCGGTCCTTTATCATTCTGATCATATTTCCCCAGGCGCACATCCCTCAGGAAATGTGTGTTGATCAAGACCCCGTCCAAATCCGCACCGGGAATCGGGAGACGGATACCTTCGTGGGCTCCTACAGCAATTAATACAGAGGTATATCCATCGTCAAATAAATCGTCCAGGTTCTCAACTTGGGTATTGAGATGTAATTCGACACCTAAATCGATAATGTCCTGAACTTCACGCTCAATAATCTCGTTGGGTAAGCGATACTCGGGTACACCCAGGCGCAGCATGCCTCCAGCCACCGGCATGGCTTCAAAGATGGAAACCGGGTACCCGGCGTGGACCAAATCTTGCGCAGCAGTTAATCCACACGGACCCGCTCCAATGATCGCTACCCGTTTTTCTGGGAACAATATCTCCGCTGGATCGACAGCTTCCCGGGATTTGGAATATACCTGATCAGTGACAAAACGTTTCAATGCCCGAATATTGATTGGTTCATCGACCATACCCCGGTTGCAGGCTGTCTCACAGCGATGGTTGCAGATACGACCACATATACCCGGGAAGGGGTTATCCATTTTGATCACCCGCAGGGCATCCTCCCAGCGTCCCTCCCTGACCAGAGCGATATATCCTTGTGCTCGTTGGCCTGCAGGACAGGCATCCCGGCAGGGTGCAATGCCGCGCTTCTCAATGGCGTAAGCGTTTGGGACCGCTTGCGGATATAGTTTGTAAGCAGCCCGGCGCTGGTTCAGCCCTTCGTTAAAATCATCCGGGATCACGATCGGGCAAACCTTGGCACAATCCCCACAGGCATTGCATTTGGTGATATCGACATAGCGAGGTTTATGGTGGACAGTAACGGAGAAATTTCCGGGTTCACCAATGATGTCCATCACGGATGTATCAGTAAGTATCTCGATATTCGGATGGCGACTTGTTTCGACCAATTTTGGTGAGATGGTGCACATGGCGCAGTCATTGGTCGGGAAGGTTTTATCCAGCTGTGCCATCTTCCCGCCGATGGCTGACTTGGTCTCAACCAGATGGACTTTAAATCCTTGATCTGCCAGGTCCAGTGAAGCCTGCATGCCCGCGATCCCACCACCGACGACCATCACTGCGCCGGTTGGTATCTTCGTTTTAGGATCGGGTTCGCTGGATGCCATCTTGGCTCCTCTTTTCTCTATCCTGGTGAGATATGTCGACCGCGGAATTCGAGATCGTCTTCGACCTCAAGCTCCATATCCGGCAGCGTTTCACCTTTGATTGGGTTAGGTCCCAGCTCGCGGATGCGATCCGTCATCTTATCTACTGAGGCAGCAAATGCCTGTGCCTGGCTGCCAGACATGAAGAACATTTCCAAGCGCTCACTGCCAATCCCGATTTCATCCAAAATATTCTGGGCGCGGATTAATCGTGCTAATCCGCGTTCGTTACCGCGCACATGGTGACAATTACCGATCGGACAGGCCACTACGTAGACACCATCCGCGCCTTGTTCGAATGCTTCCAAGAGATAGCGGATATCTGTCTTTCCAGTGCAGGGCATACGTACAAACTTGACATTGGCAGGATATTGAACTCCCATTGCCCCGGCGGTATCCGCGGCCATATAACCACAATAAATGCAGTAGAATGCGGTTATCTCTGGTTCGAAGGAATTTTGAATAGGTTTTTGTACTGTCATCGATGTAATTATCCTTGTTGTCAGTCACCCGCAACTGGTATAGTCTGCCAGGTTCCCAAGCCTTTTATATCCCTGAGCATCATCTGCTCATCGGTGTAATGAATCAGCTGGATGGCATTGGCTGGGCATTCACCGGTGCAAGTGCCACAGCCCTGGCATAGGGCGGGGTCAATGAATGCCGCGCCGCCGAGACCGCCAACACCTGACCGACCCTCTTCTGAAATGATGCGTGGGATATCGAAAGGACAGGTGCGCGTACAGGTGAGACATCCAACGCATTTATCAGGATCGACTACTGCAATCACCCCTCCCAGGTAGAGCGTCTCTTGAGAGAGCAAACTTAATGCCCGGCCAGCTGCTGCAAGGGCATGGCTGATGCTTTCCTCAATAAACTTTGGATAGTGTGCCATGCCTGCCAGGAAAATGCCATCCCGCATGAAATCCATGGGTCGCAGCTTCAACTGCGCTTCTTCGAAAAACCCCTCACTGGAAAGCGGTACCTGCAGCAGCTGGGATAATTGCTGTGTACCTTCGGAGGGTGCGATAGACATGCTCAACGGGATTAAATCCGCGGGTAGGCTGAGCAATCTATCGAGAGAAATGTCATAGACCTGGACAATGAGCTGGTTGTCTTTGAGCACCACTTCTGGAGGGTTATCATCCGTGTAGCGCACGAACACCACCCCCAAGCGGCGCGCTTCAGTGTAGTACTCCTCTCTGAAGCCGTACGTGACCACGTTCTTATACAATACAGTCACCTGGCAAGAAGGATTGAATAGCTTCAACCGAATAGCATTCTTAATTGTGTTGGTGCAGCAGATCCGTGAGCAGTAATATGGAGACCCTTCCGGCTGAATGCACTGGATCATAACCACGTCATTTAAGGCTGCAATGTCTTCGGGGTGATGGATGATTTTTTCTTCTAAATCTTGCTGGGTGATCACCCGCGGATACTCAAGCAAAGAGTGCTGGCGAGTCTCTTGTGCCCCAGTAGCGACAATGGTGACTCCATGTTCAATGGACAAAGAATCACTGTGCCCGTTCCGCCTTGTCTGCAGCTCGGTTCGAAAATGACCTACATGCCCCGAATGATTAACGACCTCGGTCCTGGTGTGGACGATAATGCGAGTATGAGCCCGCACACGGTTGATCAGGTCTCGCAGCAGGCGTTGAGGGTTATAGCCCTCGGCAACGTAGTAGAGATTTTGAAGATTGCCGCCCAGTGTTTGTGAACGCTCAACCAGATGGACATCATATCCGCTGTCCGCGATTGCTAGGGCGGAAGTCATGCCAGAAACTCCACCACCGATCACCAGCGCACTAGGCAGGCATTCGTGTCGTTTTTTTGTAACCTGTTTGGCAATCACCACTCTACCAACCGCCATGCGCACCATTTCGATGGCTTTGCGGTTTGCTAAGGGAACCTGTCCCTGGTGAACAAAGCTGCATTGTTCTCGCAAGTTGACAACTTCCAGCAGGTAAGGATTGAGACCCGCCATGCGGACGCTGCGCTGGAAGAGTGATTCATGAGTCCTGTTGCTGCAAGCAGCGATCACAACCCGGTTGATTTTATCTTTCTGGATGCGTTCAATGAGTTGATCTTGAACCTCCGGGAAGCAGGCGTACTCGATCATATCAACCGAGACCACTTTGGGTAAGTGACTAACGTTGTGGAGCAGTGTGGGTATATCGACCACTTCACTGATCGATTCGCCACAGGTGCAGGCAAACACTGCCACCCGCGGTTCTTCAGTGCTGACATCGCGCTCTGGCGGCAAACCACCCACAGACAGAAATGGATATTCACGCGTATAGGGGTGAGTATGCAGGCGGTCGTTGAGCAAGCGCATCACCTCTGCCGCAGCTCCGCTGGCATCGATGATCGTCTCAACGATCTCCTTCGGGGAAGAGAAAGCACCGCAGACGTAGACCCCCGGGCGAGTGGTTTGCAGGGGGGTGAATTTATCCGTTTGGCAGAACCCGTACTGGTTTAATTCGATCCCCAGGTTATCCGCCAGATACTTGGCTGATTCGGGTGGCTGCAAGCCAGTGGCCAGAACAACCATCTCGAATTTTTCTTGGTGCAGCTCGCCATTGGGGTTGGCATATTGCACTATCAGATCACCACTTTGTGGGTCTTCTCTAATTTCTGAGACCCGGCAGTGGTTGTACTCAATTCCATGCTTATCCCGTGCTTTGGAGAAGTATGCGCTGTATTCTTTGTTGAAAGCACGTTCATCCATGATGAATACACTGCAATCGATCTCTTTCCCCAATCGCTGTTTAGCAAGTATGGCTTCCTTGGTTGCATACATACAGCAAATTGATGAACAAAACGGGTTGTCTTGGTCCCTGGAACCGATGCACTGCAGCCAGGCGATCGAACTGGGCTGTTTTTTATCTGAAGGACGGGTGATGATGCCTTCCGTGGGACCGGAGCGGCTGGCAAGGCGTTCGTACTGCATGGCCTCAACAACGTTTGGATACCGTCCGTAGCCCAGTTCCTCAAGCCCGCTCGAGTCATAAATCTTGAATCCCAGGGCCAGGATTATCGCGCCAACCTCGACTGTCACCAATCGGGGTTGTTCTTCGAGATTAATCGCAGTACTTGGACAGATGGAGATACATTCCCCGCAATCTTCGCAATAGGGACCTTTGTCGATTATATAGGCATCCGGGGTCGCGCGGGCAGCCACCTTATATGCAGCTTTGCGCTTTGTCATTCCTAGCTGGTAGCTATTTGGCAGCTCAACTGGACAGATTTCTGCACATTTGCCACAGCTGGTACAGCGATCGATATCCACATAGCGTGGTTCCTGCCGTAATGATACGGTAAAGTCGCCAGCCTGGCCTTCGACTTCAAGGATATTGGTATTGGTCAGTATTTCAATATTGGGGTGTTGATTGTGCTGGATATAGGCAGGTGAGATGGAGGGTCTCGTACATCCATAACCGTGATCTGCAGTCCCGCGGCAGAGCACGCAATCATGTTGGGGAAACATGAATCCCAATTGGGATACCTTGCCACCCAGACTTGGGGTTTGTTCAACCAGGTACACCTTTAACCCGGCATCAGCCAGGTCAAGCGCGGCGCGCATACCGCCGATACCGCCACCTACAACCAGAGTCGCGGCGGGTCCAGATTGAAAATTCTGTGATGTCGAAGCTTGCATTAATGCCTCCCCCGGAGGAAATGGGGTTGTATTACGCGAAATATCGAATAGGATAAATACACCTATTCTTATCAATATTATAGACACAGGACTAAGTTTATGTATGTGTCATTCGTCAATTTTTTCCGAGTAATATGTCCTTGATTTATGATTGAATAGATCCCCAAGAATTGGGGATCTATTTTGGAAATTGTGATTATTTTGCAGTCAAAACTATTTTCGTGTCCGGAAATGCCTATTCCGGCTTTCAGTGCAGTGAATTAAAGTCTTGGAAGCAGGTAATCGTAGGCACTGAGTGACGCCTTCGCACCATCACCAACCGCAACTAATACTTGCTCTGCGTAGCTATTGGTTACATCTCCGGCTGCGAATACACCTGGGATATTGGTACGGGCATAACAATCAACGATGATCCTGCCCTGGTCATCCAACTCAACAAGAGACTCCACCATTTGGGAATTGGGAATCAGGTTCATTTCTATGAAAGTGCCCTCTGCCTCAATGGTTTGTTCTTCTCCACCTGGGCTCTTCACTTTGAGCTGGCTTGCAAAACCATCACCCAAAACTTCAGTAACGGAGTAATCCTCGAGGATAGTCACATTGGGTGCAGCGGCTAATTTAACTCCCAAATCAGAGCTGAGTGCCGCGCCGGAAAGTCCAATTATGTGGACATGTTTAGCGACTGTTGCCAGTTCTGCGGCTGAGCGGAGAGCTAGATCTCCTTCTCCGACAACTACTGTTTTCCGATCGATGAACAGCGGTGCATAACTCAAAGCTGAATAGCAGAGCCCTCGCATGATGAATTGCTTCTCTCCAGGAACGCTCAGGCGCTGCTGTTTTGTCCCGGATGCAATGATCAGCGCTTTTGCTTGTAAATCACCCCCGCCCTGGGTTGTTACGTTGAAAATATCACCTTCTTTTTCAATCCCATCGACAGGTTCCATGTGGCGAGCAAACTTCAAATATTCAAGCTCGCTGCGGAATTTGTTTACCACCTCTAACCCTCGGATCACCTGATAATCCTCAATCCAGGGTAGAGCCAGGCGGTAATTGGTCTTCCCACCCAAATCTTTGGAGATCATTAATACATTCAACCGCTTGCGGATCGCGTATACAGTGGCGGTCAGTCCCGCGGGTCCCCCTCCGACAACGATCAAGTCGTACATATTTCACCTCGTTTGTATTGGCAAATATTATTCTCTAAGTCAATGAAATCCTGCCTGGAAATTTTAATGCCAGGTTACTCTTCTGGAGGAGTTTCGATGAAATTCTGATCCATCATGGTATGGGTTAGGTCACGCGAGCGCTTGATAATGGTGTGAGCCTGCTCAAATATTTGCTCATAACTAAGATTGAGCTTGGAAACACCCTGTTCCTGAGCTTTGATAGCCACCGCAGCAGCCTCACGAGGAAAGACCTCCCAGTCATCCATGTTGGGCAGGATATGTTCTTCATCGAGGCGATCACCTACATGATCAGCCAAAGCTTTCGCGGCCGCGAAGCACATTTCATCTGTGATGGTCCGGGCGCGTACATCCAGTGCACCCCGGAAAATTCCAGGAAAACCAAGTGAGTTGTTGACCTGGTTAGGAAAGTCTGATCGACCCGTAGCAATGATGCGCGCGCCGCCTGCTTTTGCTTCCCAGGGCCAGATTTCTGGAACCGGGTTGGCACAAGCGAACACAATGGAATCTTCTGCCATGGTCTCTACCCATTCTGGGAGGATAACACCTGGACCCGACCGGCTCAGACAGATGACTACATCGGCGCCTTTCATCGCATCGGGGATATTCCCCTGGCGTCCTTCAGCATTGGTGGTTTGGCAGAGACGCCATTTATCAACGTACTCTGCTTTTCTAAGTTCAAGATCCCGCCGGTGTGTCCCAAGAATACCTTTGCTGTCGACCATAATGCATTTTGCAGGATCGGCACCCCATCCGAAGATCAAGCGTGAGCAAGCAACATTGGAAGCACCAGTTCCGACGAAAGCGATCTTCACCTCGCTCATATCTTTTTCAACGATTTTCAGAGCATTAATCAAGGCTGCCAGGGTTACCGTTGCAGTGCCCTGCTGGTCATCATGCCAGACTGGTATTTCTGCTTTCTCACGCAGGGTATCCAGGATATAGAAACATTTTGGTTGGGAGATATCTTCTAAATTGACGCCCCCGAACCCAGGCTGCAGCAAACGCACTGTATTAATAATCTGATCTGGATCTTTGGTGTCCAGCATGATCGGCACGCCATCAACTCCACCCAGATATTTGTAGAGCAGAGCCTTTCCTTCCATGACCGGCAGACCGGCCTTGGGTCCGATATCTCCCAAGCCCAGCACACGCGTGCCATCGCTGACTACTGCGACTGTGTTCCACTTGTTTGTATATTCGTAAACCAGGTCCGGGTCTTCTTCGATCGCCCGGCAGGGAGCAGCCACCCCCGGCGTATACCAGATAGCGAAATCATTGAAGTCACGAACACAACACTTCAATGCCGTCTCGATTTTCCCGCGATAGAAAGGATGCAGAAGCATAGCATCTGCCGAAGGTTTTGTCGCCTTTGCTAGCAGATCATCAATGTTTACAGGTTCTTTTTCTTTAAGCATGTGATTCTCCTAATACAGAGCAGAAAGGATCCAAACGTATATTTATGTTATTGCTGCAGATAGGAATCTGCATAAATGACTTTGTTGAGCAGGACCTGGACAGTTTTCCAGATATCCGCCTGAGTTGGGTCACTCAAGTCAACATCCTCTACGGTCGGTTCTTCCATGTTGGCACTTCGTTCGGCGATCTTGATGTACAACTTCCCTACGGGGGTGGAATCATCGCCATCTTCAATGATGCGGATCGTTTCTTTCAGTCCTTCATCCAGGGGGTCAGCGATCATCATCTCTAATCCCACTCCCATCAGCATGGCACAGTAAACCTGGTTAATCAGTGGGCGATTCTCACCGGGCACCGCATTCGAAACATTCGACAGGCCAACCGAAATCGCAGGAGGCGGATCCCAGGCATATTGCAGCGTGCGAACTGCTTCCAAGAGGTGAGGGCAGTATTCCTGGCACCCGGAAACCGTCAGTACCAGGGGGTCAATAATCAAATTCTCCATCGGATAATCGATTTCGAGCATGCGAGGAATCAGGTGTTCTAATGCGATAGTAACCCGGTCATCCGCAGAAATGGGAATGCCACTGCTGCCCATTGTCAAGGCGATCAGTTTTGTATTGTATTTCTTGGCCAGCAGCGGTACTTTTTCCAAACGTTCTGGTTCAGCGGACGTGGAATTTATGATCGGTTGAGCTTTGGTTACTTTTTTCAATCCAGCTTCAATCCCCAACAGGTTGGTGCTGTCGAAACTTAGCGGGACATCCGCCACAGCCTCAACGGCTTCAACCATCCAGGGGAATACCTCTTCCCAATCTTTTTTGCGTGGACCCAGGTTGATATCCAGTGCTTGTGCTCCACCTTCTACTTGTTTAACTGCCAGGGTTTGAAAGAATTTGGCATCCCTTTCTTTCAAAGCAACTTTGACTTTCTCTGATATGATGTGAATGTTTTCTCCAATGATGTACATACGTGCCCTCCCTTCCATATTAAGTGATATCTTTATTGGTAATCGATGTTTCGACCGAAGGAAAGCGTGATAAATCTGTGTGCGGAAGAAACAGCGCAGACATGAAAGCATCATAGAAAGTGTTATCAGCGGACAATTCGATGTAGGTCATCCGTGAAGCAATTTCCTTGATTTTTTGGCGTGCCTGGCGATCCAGCAGGGCCAGGTACGCGCCACGCACAGCAGTATTCCCCAAAAATTGGAATTTATCCCATGGTAAATCCGGAAGTAAACCAATCTCAATGGCTTTTTCTACATTAATATATTTGCCAAACGAACCTCCAATCAACACTTGTTCAACCCAATCAAGGGGGATGCCGACACTAACGGCCAGGACTGAAAAACCTGCGTAGATAGCAGCCTTTGCCCGCAGCAGATTGTTGACATCAACGTGGGTGATCACAATATCATCCCCATCGCTGGTCTCTTCCCCAAAGCAGATTACATACTCCCAGCCATGTTTTCCCTCCCGGATGCGAGAAGTTTTGCTGCTGTCAGTAAAATTACCGGCTTTATCGATCACCCCAGTTAAGAACATTTCTGCCAGTAATGCGATCAGACCGCTACCGCAAATGCCGTGCGGCTTTACATTTCCGATGACGCGAAATGTTGGTTCCAGGTTTCCATCATTGATCCAAATATCTTCAATAGCACCTTTCGTCGCGCGCATACCGCTGGCGACACCAGCCCCTTCGAAAGCTGGTCCTGCTGAACAGGCACAGGTCACCAACCATTCACGAGATCCAAGGACAATCTCTCCATTTGTACCCACGTCCATGAATAGGGTGACCTGCTCGGTGTCATCCACACCAGCAGAAAGGACCCCGGCCGTGATATCTGCGCCTACATAGCTGGCCACTCCCGGAAGGCAGTCAACCGTCCCCTCAGGATGGATGTTGAGCCCCATCTCGCTGGCTGTTAGTGCTGGTACTTGGTTGACCGTTGTAGTGAAAGGCATCATGCGGATGTTCTCTGGGGGAATTCCCAGAGCCAGGTGGATCATGGTGCTGTTTCCTACAATGGTTGCTTTTAGTATTTGGCTGGGCAGCAGAGCAGGGTCGGATTTGATCCGTTTGCAAGCAGTTTCCAGCAGTTCGTTGATAGTCTCCATTACCAGCGAGCGAAGTTTCTCCAGACCACCGTCTTTTCCCGCAAAGACGATGCGTGAAACGACATCCTCTCCCCGGGATATTTGCTTATTGTATTGGGCGGTTTGGGCTTCGACTTTGCCTGTGATCAGATCGACCAACCAGACAGTTATTGTGGTGGTGCCGATATCGATAGCAGCAGCCCACAGCGGGGGGGGAATCAGTTCCTTCCCTGGGAGCAATTCGATCAACCGCGGTGGTAGCTCCTGGTTTTCCAGGGAGCCCAAGTCCAGGATGGCGGTCACCTCCCAATCTCTTTCCCGCAGTATATTTCCGATGCGCTGGAGAAGGGAGAGGGATACCTGAACTCCTTCCATACCCGCCTGCTTGCGTAGTGCTGTGTTCAATCGCGACCAATCGTCCGTTTGATCACTCATGTCTGGTGGAGTAAGGGTCAGTGGGAATGCTTGGATGGCCTGGTCTAAGTTGAAATCGTACCCCTTAGGGACAGTGATTTCTGCTACTGTACGGTCGCTGGTCAGCAGGCGTTCAATTTTTTCTTGCTCAGGGACAGAGACGTGAATATCACCTTCAATGACAGATTGGCATGCCAGGGCATAACCCTGCTCGAGATCTTCCTCAGAAAGCCGGATCGTGCTTCGTCGCCGCACGCTGCCCTTCGTGATTTGGAGCGCACAGCGTCCGCAGCGTCCCTGACCTCCACAAGGTTGGTTGAGATCAATGCCTGCCAGCTGTGCAGCTTCTGACAGCAGAGTTCCGGTTTTCACCTCAACCGGTTCTTGTTCAGTATCGAAGGAGACGATGTGATCAGTCATTGACCCGTAAGACCAGCCAATCAGGATCGGCGGGTCAGGTTAAAGTACCTGTTTCATGAATGATGGCAAATCAACGGCTTCACGTGGTCCAACCCGGATATCCCATCCAGGCAGTTCCTCTTCCAATTCGCCGGAAAGAACAGCTACGTGCCCAGGCAGAACTATCTGCTTTGTGCTGATTTTGTCGGCCACATTAAACTCTTTAACCGCCTTGGCGATACGTTCCGCATCGAACTTCCCCGCTGCCCAGGCTGTCAGGACACTCATGCCCTCAGCATCCGTCACTAATAGCCAGGCAGGTAATCCGGAGCCTTCAACTTCGTTGGCAACACTGAAATAAGTGATGCTGAAGTTGGTGGTGACCAGGAGCGGGTGCTCGGGTTTGGGATCGTTTATTTCGTAAAGGCCTGGTTGAACCTGGATCGGTTTTTGTGGATCGGTGTAGATATTCTGCCTCAAGACCAGCATTGGGTAAACAGATGCCGGGGTGAAGTTGTCAATCACGATAAATCCAGCGTACTTGCTGATCGCCTGTGCAGCCAACATGCTCTCCAATCCAGCATCTCCAGCATCACCTGGGAAGGCTATGATTGGATATCCCAGGGGACGGAAATTCTTCTTCAGTGAAAGGCGCCTGATCTGCGTATTGCGGGTCAAAGCTGTACTGAAGTCGCGCCCACCGGGATCGACCACCAAATCTTCGACACCTTTGTCTGTGATCTTCTGTGTAAGGTCAGCCAATCCCTCCAGCGTAGGTTCAATCACACCCAACGCGCATTTATTTTCCTTTGCCAGAGTCGTCATGTCTTCCCAGTTATTGGCATCCGCGCCGTAAATCAACGGGGATTCACCTTCCATGACCACCAGACCAGCTTTCATGATCTCAGGATCTCGGCTCATCAGCACCAGCGGCAGTTGGCTGACCTGGCGCACCGCAGATACAGCGCTGGCGAAAGCGCTGGCATCACCTGAGACAGAGGCAACTGCGAAACCATCGATAGACAAATCAATACCAACGTAATTGACTTTGTAGGCATCCGCAGCTTTTACTTTTTCTTTTATTTCATCCTCTGCTTCCGAATCCAATATGCGCAGGAATATTCCCGGCATGTGGTAAAAGGTCTTCTCATGACGGAAGAGGACCACTTCATTGCCAGCCTTGGCTTCATTGCCGTTCGATTTCAGCGTCACCAGGCGGATGGGTGGTGCGGCGGATTCCGCCAGCTGAGCCTGAGATTCTTCGCTGACGTAAGGACAATCCGCTAGCTCAACTTGCTTGGCGGCTAATTTCATGGCGAATGCCAGGCAGGTGGGAAATCCACATTCTTTACAATTTGTTTTAGGTAATAGTTTATATATTTGTATTCCAGTTAAGGCCATTTTCGCCTCTCCAAATAATGGTTGATCTGCAGTATTGTTATGAATTCTCTTGGTTAGGATAATCCTATACCTTGGTTCAAAGCGCTATTGGATTCAAGCTATTTCAGGGACAGTCATTAATCCTTCAATGGCTAGATTGACCCGTTTAATGCTCTCGGGGTGCCTGAGAACGACGATATCTGCGCCTGATTCGAGCAGTGTAATCGCAGTTAATGTCTCCCAGTTAATACCCCTTTCCTCCCAGTCTCCCCATGATTCGGGGACACCTTCTCCAATTTTGCTTTCTTTGGTTTTCCAGGCTTCAAATCCCGGGGTGACGAGCATTGGCAGTTGGGTCATCTTATCACCCTGCAAAGCTGCCAGCCGGAGACGCTCCATGGCAGAATAGCCATACTCGATACCATATCCCAGAGCGCCGGTGGTCGGATCCATCAAAACCCGATCGAGGGGGAAATCCATATCACTGATCAGGATATTGAGTTGTTTAGCCAGGTTGACATCCATCGGGCTGCGAGCGGTGACCAGGTGATCGTTCGCCATGGCAGTTGCCACGATTGTGCGGTAATTTTTATCTTCACAGATACCCAGTACCAGGCGTTCACCTTTGGTGGCTTCAGCTACAGAGACCAGCAGCTCGTTGTCTAATTCGACTTGCCCGGGACCGAAAACCAGTAAAGGAAGACCACTTGCCTCAAGAACAGCTTTGACTGTTGAGACTGCAACCTCCGGAGAGGTCGTCTCCCCGGATGCATCTGTGAGGCTTAAGGATAGCTGTATCAGGTCACATCCTTGATCCTCTGCAGCTTTAGCCCAGACAGCCGGGTTATCGGCGGCCTCACCCCAGGCATCCAACAGGAGTGGGGACCAGTCCTCAGGCCGGCGGTCCTTGATCTCAACCGCGATCACGGGTGCATTCGGCATTTCAGACTCAAAATGCATGAATGGTAGGGTTTTCTCTCCCCCTACGGTCACGGTGCGCTTTCGGCTGCCACCTTGATCAGCGGTCGCTCCTAAGGTGACACTGCGCACTTCACCAGGCCAGGTATCTTTGGGAACTTCAATTGGCATGAGTTTATACTCCTTTAAAAACTTGAGATATCAGTCATTTAAGTGAAAAGTCATTCCTTATGTTCGCTATTCTTCTTCCGAGTTGCTTCACGGCGCTGGAAATAATCATCTAACGGCGCTACTCGGTCTGCGCGGATACCTAAATCGCTCAGGTCATGGTGATTTTCAGCAACGAGCAGGCGCAGGAAATGCTTGTAAGATATCGCGGCAGCTGGATATTCAATGCCCGCCGCGTGGTGCATGAGGAAGAAAGTTCGCACGCCTTGGTCGCGCATTAATTGCGCAGCAGCGGTTAGCGGAATTTGCGGTGGTACTTGAGGTACACCTTCTCTCATCACTTCACTTGCGCTCAGTAATTTGTATTCGTCCCGCGCAAAAGCCGCAATGAGCTCATCCTGTCCGACCACACCCAACGCTTTACCTTCGTCGAGGACGACCACCTCGTCAAGATCATGATCGAGCAGCAATTGGGCTAATTCGGGTACCGTGGTTTGGGGGGTACAGGTCACCACACCGACTGTCATCAAGTCGCGCACCAGGTGAGGGAGAGCTGCTTCAGGCATATCTGCCTTCATGTTGAGGATAGAAGAGGGAGGGATAAGGGCGCCAGCATGATATCTCTGATGTCCTTATCCCTGATCCCCTTCCATTAGAAAATGGGATCCATTACAAGTGCTGGATGATTGATTTCTTCCATCCAGGCCAGCAATTCATCAACTGTGGAAGCGTTGCGTTCATCAGCGATCTTGTTAATCAGGTCTGGATCACCTTCACGTTCGGCGACCGCACGCAGCTCATCAGCCATGGTTTCTTTAAGTACACTGCTCATCCAAACGACACGTTTAAAGCCACCATCGGATGAAATGAATTTCGGGCTGATCAGGTAGTACTTGCCGACACCCATCACACCAGGGGTTTGCAGGCCTCCACCAGCGATTCCAGCCAGGGTGCTGAAGGTCATCCCAGCGGGTGTCATGCTGGTGTCTTCGCGGCTGACCACCATAACTCCGTTTGACTCGGGGATCAGCATGACAATGCACTCGAAGCATCCACAAGCCGTCATTGGATTTTCCATGATGGAATACATGGCAACTTCTTCAACAACCCCATGGGAGCCGATCTTGGCGTAATCGTTGGTGCCCGACCAATAACCCTTCTCAAAGTCGACCAGATTGCCGAGTTTGATGGGTTGGTTTGGACCAGTGGGGTTAATGCTGAAAGAAGCTTTGCAATCCAGCCAGTTATATGCACCGCATAATCCCAGGCGTTCAGGACTGACGACACACACATGGTTGGGGGCAAATGACTGGCACAATGTGCAGGAATAAAATTCTTCGACAGATGCGTCGGTGAGGTTTGCCAGGCGCTTATTGCGGAAGTCATATGCTTCCCGTGCTTTTTCTAACCAGCCCTGCATCTGTTCGGGTTTGGTATAAATCGTCACTTCGACTTTATCAACAATGGCTCCAAAATCTGAGTGTAAGCGAGCATGCAGGATCTTGCCAAAGTGTTCAAGGGTAAAGCCTTTATCGGCTGCGGCATTCGAGAGCCGAATCCAGGCGATATCCCGTTGCCCGATGTGCTGTATACCGGAGGCGCCATTAATGAAGTAGTGGATCTGGCGTTCTAATACAGGTTCGAAATCTTCCTGCATCTGGCGTCCGGCGACTTTCACGACAATGCCGACGTCCATGCTTCCTTGTTCTGCTACTTCATCGAAGCTGGAGCCAACCACTTCAACCTTGCCGTCAACGACATCCTCGAGTGGAAACATTTGAAGGTATTCAAAGCACCGGGAGTGTTTGCCACCAAACTCCACCCGCATATCTGCCTTGCGCACAACTTCCCCTTCGAAAGCGGAACCATAAGGAACCGGAACCGGCACATCAGAAACCTTTACCTTGACCCCGCGAATTTCGATGCACTTCTGCACTAAGCGCTCTGCACGTTCCAGATCATCCTCGGCTTCAATTTCATTGAAAGGCATGCTGACCACATGCTCGTAGGTGGTTACACCCGTGGGCAGGATTTCTGGGATCACTGTGTCGGCGATCACCGGGAAGCCGAAGTTTATGGCTCCCGCAGCGGCAGCATACTTGAGATCATCTACTTCTCCCAAGGCGAGAACAAAGGCGAAGACGCGGTTCTTGTTGTAAAGTAAGATATCCCGTGCCATGCCGCCTTTGAGACCACCAAAGGTGAGTGCTGAACGGACCGCGAACCCCAGCGCGTATATCGCACTTAAGGTATCAGTTCCAAAAGGTACGGTATAAGTGTCGTAACCCAGCTCAACACCTTCTTCCATTAATTGGTGAATGATGCTGCGCCCGTTCACATTACCGGAGAGGAAGGTCAGGATGTTGCGTCTTTGCAGTTCGCGTACCAATTTAACCGCGACCTCATTTGATTTTGCAGCTCCAACGATAGCAGCGAATCCAGGCATCCTGCCATCTACTAATTGGATACCCCAGGATCGGAGCTGGATGTCATCAATAGGGCCGTTCAGATGTCCATCAGCACCGTTTCCATTATCTCCACCGTTCGGGCTGGTAAAAGAGGTACCACCCGCCAATTCAAAACCAGGCATTGGTTCCGGCTGCAATCCATATATGAAGCGAATTGCTTCAATGGTCTCAGCGGCGATCAAAGTTGCCATGCCGCTATCGAGCGTTTCACCAAGGTATGGGGTCCACCTCTTCCTGGAAGGCATAGGATGCAGTAATTGTTTTGCATGCTGCATGACTGGTTCCAACTGCCCGAGTGTTTCGACTTCAAGACCGGTCATGCCATTAATCAATGGCAGGTAGTAGGCAGTGTTTGGAAATCCTACCGGTGTATCAGATCCTTTCTCAGCCAATGCTTTTTGCAGCATGAGCTCAGCTTCAGTGACTAATGCATTTGCTCCACGAATGGCGCGAGATGCGATATAACGAGACATGAATGAACCTCCTATCTAATCGGCCGCTACGCCGTAAATGGCTGAGGCACGTTCTTCCACCGGCAGCTGCTCAATTTCGAGCATGCGGGTATCCCCGCTCTCGCCGAAGCGCTGCGCATCATAATCTGGCAGACCCAGGGCGGCGCGTTTTTTATCGATGTGTTCAAGAGTCTTGGCGATCATCTCATCCGGATCAGCAATGAACTCCAATTTCCCACCGTAAATCTTCTCCCAACCTTCGCTGATGTAGCGGGATACGATTTCGCTATCAGCAACTCGATCGGGCATTCCACTGACAGGTGAGGAACCACCGAAGATGACGTAAACACCAGAGGCAACACAGTAAGTTCCGATGGCCAGTGCTTTTTCGCTCATCCATTCAGGTGCGAGACCCACCGCTGGAATCTGATCGATATCATCACCCAGACCGCCTTCTTCCACCATCTGTGTAAGCACGGTCAGGATGCGGGTATTATCGACGCAAGAGCCCATGTGCAATACGGGTGGGATTCCGATCGCTTCACATACTTCGCGCAAACCTGGACCAACCTGGTCCAATCCAGCTTCTCCCAGCAATAAGCCCAATTTGGCGCTGGCGATCGCTCCGCATCCGGTCTCCACGACCAGGACATCCTGTTTTAGCAGTTCACGGGTGACTTTCACATGCAGGTAATCCTGGGAGCTGCGTGGGTTATTGCAGCCCACGATTGCAGCCACACCGCGAATGCGCCCGCTCATGATAGCGTCATTGAGGGGTCGGAAGGAAGCGCGGTAGGTACCACCCAGCATGTAGTTAATATATTCGTGAGAGAAACCAGGGATCAGGTCTTCTTTTACCTGAGGGATCTGGGTCTTGCCACGATTACTGTAATTGTCGATCGCTACCCGCAGGATATTCTTGGCGATCGTCAGCGCCTCACGTTCGTTGAATTCAATGTGGGTAGCCCCTTTGATTTTCACCTTAGGGGAGGTGGTGATGATCTTGGTGTGGAAGTTGCTGGCCAAATCTACAAGAGCCTGCATGATGCACTGCACATCTACCACCATGGCTTCTACAGATCCGGTCAGGATCGCCAGCTCCTGGTGCAGGAAATTGCCCGCAGCAGGTATGCCCTGCCGCATGAGAATTTCATTGGCTGTGCAGCAAATGCCGGAAAGACTGATACCTTCCGCACCCGCTGCTTTAGCGTATGCGATGATCTCTGGATCTTGAGATGCGGTCACGATCATTTCACTTAATGTCGGCTCGTGTCCATGGACGACAACATTGACCATATCATCTTTTAGGACTCCTAAATTGGCTTCTCCGAGCAAAGGGGCTGGAGTACCGAAAAGTATGTCAGCTGCATCGGTTGCGATCATGCTACCGCCCCAACCGTCTGCCAAAGCGGTGCGTACGGCGTGGTTGAGGATATGCTCGGGGTCCTGGTCATCACCGATATGCGTCCGGTGCAGGGCTTCGACCACTTCCCGGTCTATCCCGCGTGGGATCACACCCTGTTCTCTCCAGATTTCTTTTCGTTTCTCGGGAGCATTAATCACTGGAACGATCTCACCTCTCTGCTGCCCGAACTGGGAGATATACAGGTCAGCCAGATCGTTGGCGATTTCTTCCGGGGCACGTCCTTCAATGGGGATGTCATACCGGGCCGCCACAGTGCGCAGCTTGGCGACATCGCGAATGTAATAGCCTTCAGTTTCCCCGTTGGCGACGGCTTTAAGTGTGAAGGCCATATCCCGTCCGTGGTCTGAGTGGGCTGCAGCGCCAGCTGCGATGGCCCGGATCAGGTTGCGGGCCTGGATGGTATCGATAGTTGCACCGCATATACCAGTTTGTCCTTCTTTAGTAAGCCGGCAAGGTCCCATCCCACACAGTTTGCAGCACATACCCGTACTACCGATATTGCAGGGGGCTAATGCATCAGCCCGGCTGAAAGCGGTGCTGAGACCGAGTTCTTCAGCTCGAATCAACATCTCTTGTGCGGCGGGATCGATGCTTTGCTCTTCTACCGTTCGTTTATTCTTGGGCATGGTTTAGCTCTCCTCCTCCAAGGTTTGAATGACACCGAGCCCTGGGCAAGGCCACAAGGGGCGTCCAACATAGCTCACTTCTTGTGCGAAGCCGATCGTACCTTTGGTTTGTTCATAGACCTCTGTATGGCGAAAGAAGGTCTCATCACCGTTTTTCGAGGTTGCCGGTTTTCCAGATTCAGCGATGATTGTGAATTCTCCGAGATAACCAGCATCTGCCAGTTTCCCAGCGATTTCTTCTTCACTAACCATGCTCGGATCAAAGGTGACATCAGCAACTTGAAATGCGCTGCTGGCATAAGCATCTTGCACTCCAGGCATTTCCAGGAGGATCCGTCTCACTTCGACGACATGGTGGTCTGCATACATCGCAGGAAGTTCAAAAGATTTTTTTTCCATGTTTTCCCTTCCACATTAATGGTTTGTGCTCATGCGCACGCTTGAGAAATGAAATTGCGAAACTTTTCTACGGGTGCATATGAGTTGGAGATAAAGAATGAAGTCATTTGGTGAAGATCCAAACAACGAAAATTGCCTACGTAATCTAAGTTTGCCTCCTTGTTTGTCCAACAAGTCTACCCATACAGTTATTTATTAAATTGATGGAGTTTGGAGTCATTCCCAATAATACGTCTTAGGTCCGAATTGAACCAAATTCCCTAGGTATAGTATAAATAGACCTTATTTTTGTTTTTAGTACCACCTGTCACGATTAGCGTGGATATTTGTCACAGGTAATATTGACCTAAAACGCTTGACGAAAAAGAGGGGGGCATATATAATAAATTTGATAAATTTAGTCAAATCTAAATTATTATTTTGAGTATGTTGTTTTGTCGCTCTTTTCTTTTTGCAGGTTGAATTGAAAATGAACTTTAGAAGCAATAAGAGTTTTCTATATATATGGATATTTATCCATTGAGAGGTGGTTATGAAGTTATTCGAACAAAAAAATATGAAGTTATCCCGGAGGGATTTTCTTAAAACCGCCCTGGGCAGCGGTTTGGTGATCTCTGGTTTAGCAACCAGGGATCACATTTCTTCAAAAATTGATGGATCTGCCTCCGCCCAACAAATTTTAGATCCGAAGCGTGTCAATCAAAATGAAGCACATGATGCTCACGGAAGCCCAGGAACAGTTGGGCAGGTTGATCACAGCGCAAATGGTTTTGACCCATTAACCTTGTTATACGAGTGGGATTATGGGCAGGTCAGCCAGCTTCCAAATGGTCAGACCCTGCGGGAATTTCACATTGCTGCAGTTGACAAGGATATTGAAGTTGCTCCTGGGATATTTTTCCCCGCCTGGACTTATAACGGGCGTGTTCCAGGACCAAGCCTGCGCTGTGTGGAGGGCGACCGGATCCGCATTAAATTCGTAAACGCTGGAAGTCACCCCCATACGATACATTTTCACGGAATCCATCCTGCTTCTATGGATGGGGTGCCAGGTGTCGGAGCAGGAGAGATCAGGCCTGGAGAGGAGACTATCTACGAGTTCGATGCCTTCCCCTTTGGGTGTCACCTCTATCACTGCCATGCAAATCCACTCAAACGTCACATTCACAAGGGATTATATGGAGCTTTTGTGATCGATCCTGATCCTGAGCGGCATCCAGGAGAAAATGAAAGTATCGCTCGGCAGCGAAATCATCAATACCCAGAAATTAAGGATTTCAATGAAATGGTCATGATGATGAATGGATTTGACACCAATTTTGATGGTGACAATGAGGTTTATGCGGCCAACAGCATTGCATTTGCCTATATGAAAGATCCGATCAAAATCCGTAGGGATCAGACGCAGCGTCTTTACCTGATCAATATAACTGAATTTGATCCCATCAATTCCATGCATATACACGCAAATTTCTTCGATTATTACGACCACGGAACCACACTCCAACCTACCCTAAAGATGGTTGATACCATCATGCAATGTCAGGCTCAGCGTGGTATCCTCGAATTTTCATTCAAGGATTTTGAACCTGGACGCTACATGTTCCATGCGCATCAAAGTGAATTTGCAGAGCTGGGCTGGATGGGATTTTTTGAGGTGGTCGAATGAGCGCTGGAGGTAAAACACTGACCGAATCAACTGATGGTTCAAGAATCAGGCGGAAAATCCCACTTTGGTTTTGGATCCTGGTCCCATTACTAGCTATCGGCTTAATGCTGGCGCTTTTTGCTTTTGGAAATCCATTGTCCCTGTTCACGGCAGATCTGCCGCCGATCGAAGACTTAACCATTGAACACATCCGCGTGGTAGAGGGGGGTTTTAAAGTCTCGCTGATTAATGGAGGACCCGATCCAATCACTGTTTCACAAGTGCTGGTTGATGATGCGTATTGGTCCTACCAGATTACTCCCACCAATACCATCCCGAGGCTTGGTCGCGCCACGATGGAAATTCCATACCCTTGGGTGGAAACTGAACCCCATGCGATCGTGGTAATCACTTCCACTGGAGTCACATTCGCGGGTGAAGTACCGGTAGCAGTCATTACCCCAAGCGCGGGGAGCGAGGAATTCTTGGCTTATGGATTGTTGGGTGTTTATGTTGGGATCATACCGGTTGCATTGGGGATGCTCTTCTTCCCGGCGATGAAGTTAATGGGTCGTAAATGGTTGGGAGCACTGCTGGCCTTGACTGTTGGTTTATTAGTCTTCCTGTTGGTGGATACCTTTCTGGAAGCCCTCGAACTTTCTGGAAACCTCCCGGGAGTTTTCCAGGGCATTCCACTGATCTTGTTCTCTGCATTGCTCACATGGCTGTTGCTGTTGGCGATCGGTTCGCAGAGGAAGAAATCAATTGGCTCCGATCCCGGACGTCATGCTGTTTATGTTGCTACCATGATCGCATTAGGCATCGGTTTGCACAACCTGGGTGAAGGACTGGCGATCGGAGTGGCGTTCTCAATTGGTGAAGCAGCATTAGGTTCTTTCCTGGTGATCGGCTTCATGCTGCATAATATCACTGAGGGGGTGGGGATTGTTACCCCATTAGTACCTGGGAAGAAAAAAACATCTAATGCGGATCAGACTGGATCGTCATCAGGATCACAGGATCCGGAGAGATCTCAAAATATGAAAACTCCCAGTCTTTGGGTTTTTATCGGTTTGGTCCTCTTAGCTGGATCACCGGCAATCCTTGGATCCTGGATCGGCGGTTTTGCCTTTTCTCCGCTACTGGCAACGATATTCTTGGGGATCGGTGTTGGGGCAATTTGGCAAGTGATTGTCGAGGTGGTTGGTTTACTGAGAAGTTCTGCCGAACGAGAAGGAACTCCCCTGGTCTCTTGGATAAATCTGGCAGGATTCTTTTCAGGTTTAGCGATCATGTACCTGACAGCCTACCTGGTCAAATTCTGATTTTTTCTAGCTGACTAATCAAAAAAAGACTTCTAATTTGGAAGTCTTTTATTTGCTGGGGGTCGAGGATTCGAACCTCGGCTTACGGTTCCAGAGACCGCTGTCCTACCGCTAGACGAACCCCCAAGGGGTATGGAGGCATTCTATCATGGGAGTTTGGTAACTGTCAAACTAGTGGGAATACAGTGCCTGCGCAGCGCAGGCAACAGTAAGTAAACCCCCAAGGGTGGTGGCAACCAGGAGGAGAAAATGATGGTTGTCAAAGAAAAAAGCCAACGGACTCTGACGAAGTTTGCAGAGGTAGATCACCTGGAAACCTGGTTAGAAGGTTTCATGGTTGACCGAAAGGTGCAGGGAATGAGTCCTGGCACCATTGGTTTTTACAATGAAAAGCTGGCTAAGTTCTTGAAGTTCTGCGATAGTCAGCTAATCACCCAGGTAACCGAGATTACCCCTCAAACGATAAGAGAATATCTACTTGCGCTGGATAAGTGGGGGCACAATCCAGGTGGGATTCACGCCCACTATCGAGCGGTACGGACATTCCTGAACTGGTGGGAAGATGACGTTGAACCCGAGGGCTGGAAGAATCCCATACGCAAGGTGAAAGCGCCGAGGGTAGGGATTGAGCCCCTTGAGCCGGCTGACATTGGCGATATCAAGCGAATACTGGCGATATGCAAGAGGGGAGAGTTCACTGGAGATAGGGATCGGGCGATTATTCTCACCCTTCTTGATACAGGAGCCAGAGCCCAGGAGTTGCTGGATATGGATCTAGATGATTTGGATCTTGTGTTAGGGTCCATCCTCATCAGGCATGGAAAGGGAAGAAAGCCTCGCACAGTTTATATCAGCAAGCCCTCCCGCAAAGCTATTCGAGCATACCTGAAATCGAGAATCGATAATGGTTCAGCCCTTTGGGTATCACGTAATGGAGAGCGTCTAAAGTACATGGGGCTCAGAAGCATGATCAGGAGGAGAGCTGAAAGTGTTGGCGTTGATGTTCCGAAGCTTCATGGATTCAGGCGTTTGTGTGCGCTCACCTGCCTACGGCGAGGTGTTGATATTTTCTCCCTCCAGAGGCTGATGGGGCATTCGGATCTCCAGGTGCTGAGGCGTTATCTCGCCCAGGCTGATAGCGATTTGAAGAATGCACATGCGGTAGGTTCCCCTGTTGAGGAATTATTAGGAGGCTAATATGAACAGCGATTTGATTGTGACGAATAATTATGATGATCTGATCGAGGCTGCATTGATGGGTGTCACGAATAAACACACCTATCGGGCTTATCGGCGATGGTTGAGATCCTTCCTGGACTACCACAACCAGCTGGGGCAACCTCCGATCACCAGGACCGAGATTCAGGGGTTCTTGTCCTCGCTCATTAGTGCTGGGAAATCCCCTCAGTCTGCCAATCAAGCCCTATCTGCTATCAAGCTGCTGGCAGAGGTGCTGCTTGATCTTGAGTACATCAATGAAACCACGGCAGCCAGGATTGAGAGAACCAAGGGAATGAAAGTTCTCGGCAGGAAAACTGGCAGCTGGCTAACCGAGAGGCAGGCTGCCGATCTGGTGAACAATCCAGATGATTCTCTGAG
>JALHTN010000212.1 GCA_022865865.1 Anaerolineales bacterium | reverse complement strand
GGCACGCGATACTTATGGCGCATTAATTTGTTATGGTGTCGCTACGCTGGTTGCCTTTCAAGCCATGGTCAACATCGGGGTCAACTTGCGCATGATTCCAGCTACCGGTTTACCATTACCGTTCATCAGTTATGGTGGCAGCGCTATGCTTTCCCTCCTATTAGGAATCGGTTTGGTGCAAAGCGTGATCTTACGCCACGAATCAGTATAAATTATCCTCCCCAATCTCACCCTTAACACAACATTGGGATTATCTAGGAGATCAATGGACCAAAATTCAAAACAACCAGCGCGGGTGCGCTTTGCCCCCTCCCCGACGGGGAGAACACATTTAGGAAGTGGACGGACTGCCTTATATAATTACCTACTCGCCCGTCAGAGTGGAGGTCAATTTATCCTGCGGATTGAGGATACCGATCGAAAACGGTACAACCCAGAATCGGAGCAGGAGCTGATCGATAGTCTGCACTGGCTCGGGATTCAGTGGGATGAAGGCCCTGATATTGGCGGACCCCACGCTCCATATCACCAATCACAGCGCAAGGATATCTACCTGCACCATGCCAAGAGATTGGTCGAAATGGATCATGCTTATTACTGCTTTTGTACACCAGAACGCCTGGCAAAGGTGCGCCTGGAACAGCAGAAAAGAAAATTACCCTCACATTATGATGGCACCTGCCGCCTGCTCCCACCACAAGAATCAGCCCAGCGAGTTGCAGACGGCGAATCACACGTTATTCGCTTTAAAACCCCCCAGCAAGGATCGATTACTGTTCACGACCGTCTGCGGGGAGAAATAACCTTTGAAAATGAAAATATTGACGATTACATCATCGTTAAATCGGATGGTCTGGCTTTATACCATCTGGCTGCCATTGTAGATGACCACTTGATGGAAATCACGCACGTGATCCGTGGATCGGAATGGCTGCCGACTTTTCCATTACATGCGCACATCATTCGGGCATTCGGCTGGCAAGAACCAATCTGGATCCATCTCTCCTTATTCCTTAAACCCAGCGGTAAAGGGAAAATGAGCAAACGCGATTCCAGCCAATTGATCAAAGATGGTTTCTCGATATACCTGAACGATCTTAGGTTCTTGGGGTATTTGCCAGAAGGTGTCCTCAATTGGACTGCTTTGATCGGTTGGAGTTATGATGATCATACCGAGTTCTTTACCTTGGATGACCTGGTGGAAATGTTCAATATCGAGCGGTTAAATCCATCTCCGGCAGCGATAAATTTTTCAAAGCTCGACCATTTCAATGGTCTTCATATCCGCAATCTCACCGTTCCAGATTTAGCTGACCGCATAAAACCCTTCTTCCAAAAAGCTGGTTACGCTGTTCAGGACGATAAATTACTCATGGTTACCCCATTGATCCAGCAGCGAATCGTTACTCTGGCGGACGCACCTGAAATGGGAGGCTTCTTCTTTGAAGATGAAGTTAACCTAATTCCAGAGCAGCTCGTTGGGAAAAAAATGACACCTGCTGAGTCGGCTGCTGCAGCCCGGCTTGCCTATCAAGAACTAAATGGATTGCCAGAAATCAACCAGGAAACTGCCGAGCAGCCCATGCGCATGCTAGCAGAGCAGCTAGGATTAAAAACGGGTCAGCTCTTTGGAATTTTACGCGTCGCAGTGACTGGCAGGACTATCAGTCCTCCCTTATTCGAAACTATGGAAGTCATTGGGAAAGATACAGTGCTCGCCCGCATCCAGCAGGCGATCGAGTTGCTGGATGCCCTGGATAATTAATCCAAGATAATCTACCTTGCGCTCATTTGGTTTTTGATTCTTCGAATTTAGCCCACGAATCTCGCAGGGCAATTGTGCGATTAAATACCAGCTTCCTGTCTTGTGAAGCTAAAGGGTCGACACAAAAGTAGCCCTGTCTTTCGAATTGATATGTAGTGCCTGGGGTGGCTTTGGCCAGACTATTTTCAACGTAGCTACCGTGCAAGATTTCCAGTGAGTTGGGATTGATATTAGATTTAAAATCCTTTCCAGGCTCGACATCTTCTGGATTGCTGGTATTGAATAAACGATCGTAAAGACGAACTTCAACCGGGATGGCGTGCTCAGCAGACAGCCAGTGCAGGGTAGATTTGACCTTGCGCCCATCTGGCGCGTTTCCCCCTCGGGTCTCTGGGTCGTAAGTGCAGTGAATCTCAATAACCTCACCCGTCTCCGGATCCTTGACGACATCAACACAGGTGATGAAATATCCATATCGCAAGCGGACCTCCCTCCCAGGAGTCAGGCGGCGATATTTGGGCGGAGGAACCTCACGAAAATCGTCCTGCTCAATATAGATAACCCGGGAGAATGGTACTTT
>JALHTN010000211.1 GCA_022865865.1 Anaerolineales bacterium | reverse complement strand
GCGCTTCACGCTGGATAAGGAAGACCTGGATGAGGAATTTAACCTCAATCCTAATGGTTGGAATCCCTGGTCGCCTAACGGAGATCGTTTCCAGATCTACACCAAGGAAGGCACGTTGCAAATTTGGGACACACAATCCGGAGAGAACTTGCACACCCTCTCCGGGCATGAAGGTCAGATAAGTCAGGCTATTTGGTCTCCATCAGGTGATCTGATCGTCACATCAGGATTTGAAGATGGTGTGGTTATTCTTTGGGAAGCGGAATCCGGAGAGGTACTTCACAGAATATCAGCGGATTTTGAAGACGAAAAAGTCATCGTTGGAAGCTGGTCTCCTGGCGGAGGCCGTTTCACGATCAGAGGAATGGGCGGGGCCAGGGTGTACGACACCGTTACAGGCCAGCATCTATTGACTCTCTGCATCCCTAAAGTCTGGTTTATTAGAGTGATCTGGTCGCCGGATGGGACTCGTCTCTTGACCACAGGTCGTGATGACGGGACCGCTCGGGTGTGGGACGCAGAAAGCGGTCAGGAACAATCTCGTTTGGCGGGTTTAGTATGGGCAACCGGTTCAGATTGGTCTCCTGTTGAGGAGCTGGCCGCGGTCGGCGGACATGATAGTATCGTTCACATATGGGATATGGTGACTGGTCAGGAAGTTGATAAATTATATGGTACCGAGCATGCAGCGAATCATGTCGCCTTTTCTCCCGATGGAGAACGTCTTTTAACGGTGGGCATAAGTCACAATGTTAACGTATATGATCTATCGGAAGCGCGCATTAATATACCCCTTGCGATGTACTACGGTATAACCAATGTTGCCTGGTCGCCCGATGGTAAGCAATTCGCTTTCGGTTGGGTAGATTCACCTAATGATCCTGTAAAGATTTGGGAAGCATCCAGCGGACATGAGTTAATGACCCTATCAGGTGCTGGTGTTCTTTCCTGGTCCCCTGATGGAGACCGTTTCTTAATAGCCAATGATGAGGAAAATACTGTCCGTATTTGGGAAGCAGCCACGTGGGAGCTGCTGTTAACATTTACCGGTACTGAAGACCTCGCTGGACGTTGGTTGTCCGCTGATTGTTCGCCCGACAGCAGTCAAATTGCCTCCAATAGCTATGATCCAACAGTGGTCATCTGGGATGCTATCACCGGAGATGAGATCATCACATTTGCAGGTCATCAGAATCAGGTGCTTGGTATTCTCTGGTCTCCGGATGGTACACGAATCCTAAGCCACGGAACTGACGGTGAGGCGATCATCTGGGAAACTGCCAGCGGTAAGGTGCTGCATAATTTGTTTCCTGAGGAGTACAATCTCAATATTGCCCATGTTGCCTGGACAAAGGATGGGCGTCAGGTTGTGGTGCTGAGCGAAGATGGATTTGTAACCATCTTTGACTCGTGGACAGGGGAACAACAATCCCAATTCTTTACAATTTCATCTGGCAGTAGTTTAATCACTTTTTTTTCTTTATCCCCATCCGAGGAACGCATGCTCATCGGTGGTCACGACGGCGTCGCCCGGGTTTGGGATCTCGCTACCGGCACGCAGCTGCTGGGTTATGAAGTGGGAGGCTATACCACGCCCGCATATTCACCAGATGGCAGGTGGGTGTTGATTGGTAGCATCGAGGGCAATAGAGGTAAGCTGCAGGTCTTTCCCACCTGGCATTCGGCGGAGGAGCTGATCAAGTATGCGAGGGAGCACTGCGTCTTCCGGGAGCTGACCGCGGAGGAGCGGGAGCTGTTCGGCCTGCCGGAGAGAGGAAATGACGCACCGTCGTGAACGGACGGTGCTGGAATCAGGACCGAGGTAATCTGGGTGAACTGGATGACTTAGGACAACTT
>JALHTN010000210.1 GCA_022865865.1 Anaerolineales bacterium | reverse complement strand
TGGTACCTGGATTATGGTTTGCTGGTGGCGGAGGAATGAGCATACTGCAGTATTTTGGTCAAAAAGAGAAAGTCATCAATCTAACATGCAAATCATGTGAGATGGTGTCTTTATTGGATGGTACCTTGGTTCAGTCGGGTACAGCAGGCGTTGCATCTAGTCATGGTAAGACGGGCATGACCCCGCTTGAGACAAGCACTCAATCTAGCTCCGAGCTAAATGCAACCCCTGTATCTCCTGACCTTGCGAGAGAAGATTTAGAGCCTTGTAAGAATTGCGGAAGGTTAATCGAAACCTTTGATTTGACTTGTCCTCATTGCGGGCACACTCAGTGGGGAGTTATCGCAGTTATGGGTGTTTTGGGCGTGCTGATCACGGGATACATAGTTTATCGTTCAGTAAACGGAGGAAGCACAGGTTTGTTATTTTGGGCTGGAGCTGCCCTAGGAGCATTATTATTATTAGCTACAGTTTACAGTTTAGTTAAAGCATTCCAGAGGCCGAGAACAAAATAGAGGAAAACATGCCAACAATTGATGATTTTATTCGACCGACTGAATGGGTTTCGGATTTTTATATTGATCTAGGAAAAGTAATCAGGAAGTGGGGTGAAGATAGATATATACCCATCAGGCAGGAAATTGACGAGGATTGGCGTGAGCATAAACTCGTTACGCCATTAATGAAAGAAGTATTGGTCGATCTTGGGTTGAATGCGGCTTTCTTTCCAGTTGAAGCTGGAGGCACAGATATGCCGGAACCTATGACGCTGACTGCAATTGTCTGTGAGGAGCTCGCGCGGATTGACTCCGGCTTAGCCACCTCCTGCATCTGCTCCATCTGGGGAATGATACCGATTATGCTGCGACCACATCAGAACATTGAGTTGCTACTGGAATTTGGTCCAAGATACTGCGGAGACGAACTTTTCGTGGGCAGCCTCGCCATGACTGAACCTGCAAGCGGTGCAGATATTGAAAATGTTGGTCGGATCCGCGGAAGGACGATCCAGACAACCGCGACGCTTGATGGAGATGAATGGGTGATCAACGGCCACAAAATCTGGCCATCCAATTCAGGGAAAGTTGGCGACCTGTATACCGTGATCTGCACAACGAACAAAGGTTCCTCGGATCCGAATGATTTTGCCTTGATACTGGTACCGGCAGATGCTGAAGGGGTCTCCGTAGGCACACCATACCGTAAAGCAGGGATGTCTGCGGATATAAATTCGGATATCTGGTTTGACAAAGTCAGGGTTCCAAGCAGATACCGCTTCCATGGTCCGGGCGATGATCTAAAGTATTTCATGCGCGCCCTAACCATGGGGAACATTGGTTCGGCTGCGATGGCAGTTGGGGTTATGAAAAGTGTTTATAAGATCATAAAAAAATGGACCAATGAAAGGATAATTGCCGGAAAACCACTCAAGGAACATAGCATCGTTGCAGATATGCTCTCCGAGGTGGCCATTCTAATTGAGTCTACTTCAGCCTGGATGTGGACCTATACCAGAGAGCTAGATCATCCGGAGATTTCCGGTTGGGAACCTTGGGATGAAAGGTTCGTGCTTAAAACCAGGGGCCTGGCTTTATATTCCAATAATGCTGTGGAACGAGCCTGCAGTCGGGCGATGGATTTCATGGGTTCTTATGGCTATGCTCGAGAATTTGATATTGAGAAGCATTGGCGCGATCAGAAGGTAATTGGTTTGTGGATGGGCGGGAAAGGATTAAAGACACTGGAGAACGCTCGCTATTGGTATGATTTGGAAACCCTTTAGACCTCTGCAAAGTTATCATCCTAAGGGACAATATAAGGAGGCAGACAGATGGCACTATATCCTTCGCAAAAGTGGTGTGATGATTGGAAAATGTCAATGAATAACAATGAAGCTGTTGCAGAAACAGGTAAAAAATGGGGGGTGGATTTTAACGGTAACTGGCTATTTGAGGTCACTCCCGGGGCAGGATTGGAAAAGACCGTTTTTGTCTATTTGGAGGCTGCTGCTGGTAAATGCTCGGATGCCCGGATGATAGATGATCCATCCACTGTCGATCCGGGTTATTTCGTCACGGGATCATATGAGGCTTTTAAACCCGTGGTGAAGGGGGAAAAGGACTTCTTTGCAGCAGTGGTTAAGGGAAACCTCAAACT
>JALHTN010000021.1 GCA_022865865.1 Anaerolineales bacterium | reverse complement strand
TCGAAACGATATCCAAAAAGTAATTAAGGACGGACAGACCGCTCTTGGTATCGAGTTAGGCTCGACGCGCATCAAAGCAGTGCTGATCGGCAAGGATCATTCACCAATCGCCTCGGGAAGTTGTGAGTGGGAAAACCGATATGAAAACGGCATCTGGACATACAGTCTCCAAGATGTTTGGACGGGTTTGCAGGAAAGTTTTCGGAGTCTCAGCAACGAGATTTCTAAGAATTACGGCACCTCACTGCAGGCCATCGGCGCCATTGGCTTCAGTGCCATGATGCATGGCTATATGGCTTTCAACAAGGACAGAAATCTGCTTGTCCCATTTCGGACATGGCGAAACACCATTACTGGTCAGGCAGCAAAGGAACTCACGGATCTGTTCCAATTTAACGTACCTCAGCGTTGGAGCATTGCACACCTCTATCAGGCGATCTTGAACAAGGAACCTCACATTCAGGAGATCAGTTATCTGACCACGCTGGCAGGCTATGTCCATTGGAAACTGACGGGCCAAAAGGTTTTGGGCGTTGGCGAAGCATCCGGTATGTTCCCCATCGACAGCAAAGCTAACGACTACGATGTGGGTATGATCGAGCTGTTCAACGAACTGCTCAAAGCGGCAAACATCTCCTGGAAGCTTCAAGATATCCTGCCCAAGGTCCTCATGGCAGGCGATGGGGCAGGCGCTCTAACCGAAGAAGGCGCAATCCTGCTCGATCCCACAGGACAACTTCAAGCAGGGATCCCGCTCTGTCCGCCCGAGGGAGACGCGGGCACAGGCATGGTTGGGACCAACAGCGTTGCAGAGCGAACAGGAAACATTTCCGCGGGAACATCCGTCTTTGCTATGATCGTTTTAGAGAAGTCGCTGTCAAAGGTATACCCCGAGATCGATATGGTGACGACGCCTACCGGCAAGCCAGTGGCTATGGTCCACAGCAACAACTGCACATCTGATCTCAACGCATGGGTCAATCTATTCCAGGAATTCACCACTGCGCTTGATATGGAGATCGACCAAACCCGGCTGTTTGAGCTGCTTTATACACAGGCGCTCTCGGGCGATCCGGATGGCGGCGGTCTCCTGGCATATAATTATTTATCAGGCGAGCACATCACCCACCTTGAGGAGGGACGCCCCCTATTCGTCCGTACCCCTGAAAGCCGCTTCACGCTTGCAAACTTCATGCGCGTGCATCTGTTCTCGGCGCTCGGCGCACTGAAGATCGGCCTGGACATCCTCTTTGAACAGGAACAAGTGAAGATCGACCAGATCCTTGGTCACGGTGGCTTCTTCAAAACGGAGGGAGTGGGGCAGCGGATCATGGCAGCGGCGATAAATGTCCCTGTTTCCGTGATGGAGACTGCAGGCGAGGGCGGCGCATGGGGGATCGCGCTGCTTGCCACTTATTTGAATAATAAGACTGAGAACGAATCCCTGGAAACTTATCTCTCCGATAAGGTCTTCGCCGGGGAAAAGGGCACAACGATCGCTCCCGATCAAGCGGATATCGATGGTTTTGCCGCCTTCATGGAACGCTACAAAAAAGGGCTTGCCATCGAACGAACCGCCGTGGATACGCTGAGGTAAAAAAACCATGTTAGATATTTTGAAAGATCAGGTCTATCAGGCCAATTTGCTGCTTCCCAAGCATAGCCTGGTCACTTTCACCTGGGGGAATGTATCTGGCATTGACAGGGAGCAGGGGCTGATGGTGATCAAACCCTCAGGCGTTTCCTATGAGGATATGAAAGCCGAAGATATGGTGGTCGTGGAATTAAAAACGGGAAAGGTTTTGGAAGAACGGTTAAAGCCTTCCTCCGACACAGCCATACATCTCGAGCTCTATAAGGCGTTTCCAAACATCGGCGGAATTGTACATACCCACAGCCGCTGGGCAACGATCTTTGCACAGGCAGGTCGCGGCATCATGGCCCTCGGCACAACGCATGCCGATTACTTCTACGGCGAGATCCCCTGCACCCGAAAGATGACAATTGACGAGATCCAGGGCGAATACGAAAAGGAAACGGGGTTCTTGATCAAGGAGACCTTCCAGGGGAAAGACCCCGATGCCATCTCCGGCGTTCTCGTTCACAGCCACGGCCCATTTGCTTGGGGCGCAGACCCATTGGACGCCTTTCACAATGCCGTGGTGGTAGAGGAGGTCGCGTTCATGAACTTCCACACCCTGATGCTTGAGCCAGGCATTCCGCCCATGCAACAGGAGTTGTTAGACAAGCACTATTTGAGAAAACACGGCGCAAATGCTTATTATGGACAAACAAAGAAATTGTAAGAGGAGATGTCACAATGATCGACCTTAAAGGATATGAAGTCTGGTTTGTCACTGGCAGCCAACATTTATATGGTCCGGGACCGCTGGAACAGGTGGCTAAAGATTCGAAAGTGATCGCCGAGGCCCTGTCTCAGGCAGAGGAAATACCAGTTGAAGTGAAATTTAAACCGGTGGTGACCAGGCCGGAAGAGATGCGCCAGGTCTGCCTGGAAGCCAACAATGCGCCGGAGTGCGTTGGTCTGATCACGTGGATGCACACCTTCTCGCCAGCCAAAATGTGGATCGCTGGTCTGAATGTGCTCAATAAGCCTTTTGTTCACCTACACACACAATTTAATCGAGACATCCCCTGGGATAGTATCGATATGGATTTCATGAATTTGAACCAATCAGCTCACGGTGGTCGAGAGTTTGGTTTTATCGGTTCTCGCATGCGCTTGAATAGAAAAGTGGTAGTTGGGCATTGGAAAGATCCTGAAGTCCTTGCCGAATTAAGCGTCTGGGTTCGGGCTGCCCTGACCTGGGAAGATGCCCAGAACCTCAAGATCGCCCGGATCGGGGATAATATGCGCGAGGTTGCCGTCACTGAAGGGAATAAAGTCTCTGCCCAGATGCAATTTGGCTATGCAGTCAACGGCTACGGCCTGGGGGACCTGGTGGCGTATGTCGATCAGGTGACCGACGCTGAATCTGAACATTTGCTGCAGGAATATGATGACAGTTACGATGTCCAGGCAGATTTGAAACCCGGGGCAGCGCGCCGCAGTGAATTGAAGGAAGCGGCAAAAATTGAGCTCGGGCTGCGCGCTTTTCTGGAAGAAGGTGGTTTCAAGGGATTCACCACCACATTTGAGAATCTTCACGGCCTGGTCCAGCTTCCCGGGCTTTCAGTGCAGCGGTTGATGAATGACGGGTATGGATTTGGCGCAGAAGGAGACTGGAAGACTGCTGCCTTACTGCGCTCGATGAAGGTCATGGGATCTGGGCTGGAAGGCGGAACTTCCTTTATGGAAGACTATACCTACCATCTCGAACCTGGCAACAACCTCGTTCTTGGGGCACATATGCTGGAGATTTGCGAGTCGATTGCTGCCGGGAAACCTTCCCTCGAGATGCACCCCCTGGGAATTGGTGGCAAGGAGGACCCTGCCCGATTGATTTTCAATGTGCCAGCCGGACCGGCCATAAACGTCTCGATCATTGATTTGGGCAACCGTTTCCGCATGGTGGTTAACGAGGTGGATGTGGTAGAAACCCATTCACCCCTGCCAATGCTGCCGGTTGCCAGAGCACTATGGGTGCCAAAGCCCAATCTCAAGGTGGCAGCATCTGCATGGATCATCGCTGGTGGTGCACATCACACTGGTTTCAGTCAGGCGCTCTCATCAACTCATATGCGGGATTTCGCTGAAATTGCCGATGTTGAATTCCTACTTATCAATGACGATACTATTATCCCGGATTTCAAGAAGGAGATCCGCTGGAATGAGACATTCTACTTGCTCTCATCAAGATTGTAGACCGCAAGGAAAAGTTATGGCATCTTTTGAAGGTGAAATGAAACCAAGAGAGCGCGTTGAAACCGCCCTAAATCATGAAATACCCGATCGATGCCCCATGCAGGTCAGCTTCACTCCTGAATTTGCTGATCGATTGTATCAGGATATGAAATTAAAGGGCAGAAGTATACACAACCCTCATGGGGGTGGTAACACGTATGAGCTGGAGCGGGCGCTGGGTGAAGATATGCTGCTCACTTCTGTGGGTTGGGCGAACTCCTATTATATGGACGATAAACCTTATGTTGATGAGTGGGGGATTGGCTGGGATATCCAACTATATGAAACCCCCTTTGGCACCGGTCACTACACAGAGATTGTTGGTCACCCACTTGCTGACGATGATGCGATCGGCAGTTATCAACCGCCAGATCCAACAAGACCCGAATTGTATGCTGCATCACGGCAGATGATAGACGATTTCAAGGACGAGTATTGGATTGTCGGTGTTACTGTAACCACAATCTTCGAAACAGCCTGGGCATTACGGGGTTATAAACAGATGATGCTCGACATGTCGTTAAATCCTGACTTAGCAAACGCCATCATGGAAATTCCTTATCGTTATCATCTTACAGCTGCAAAAAAACTGGTCGAATTGGGTGTGGATATGATCTGGATCGGGGATGATGTCGGCACCCAAAATCAAATGCTGATCTCACCCAAGATGTGGCGCCAGTTTTTAAAACCAAGAATGGCGAACTTCATTGATGAAATTAAATCTCTCAATCCAGATCTGAAAGTAGCGTATCACTCGGATGGCAAAGTTGATCCAATTATCCCAGATCTGATCGAGATAGGCCTCGATGTGCTTAATCCCATCCAACCTGCCAGTATGGATCCTGCACAGTTAAAAGAGGATTTTGGTGACCAGTTGTGTTTTTGGGGAACTATCGATGAACAGCACACACTCCCATTCGGAAAACCATCCGATGTGGAAGCGGAAGTCCGAGAGCGCCTGCGATCGGTGGGTAAGGATGGCGGGTTGATCCTTTCACCAACCCATCATGTACAATTAGATACACCATTAGAGAATTTTTGGATGATGATGAACACGATTACCAATACGGCATATTCATCCATTTAGATAGAAGCATGTCGTACGGAGTTGAAATGGAACAATATCTAGAACTAATATCCCGGGCCGTGGTGGAAGGAGATCAAGATTCGACGGTTGTAAATGTTCAGGCTGCTTTAGATGCAAATGTGGACGCCATTAATATATTGCAAAAGGGATTAATCCCAGCCATGAGCGAGGT
>JALHTN010000209.1 GCA_022865865.1 Anaerolineales bacterium | reverse complement strand
TCTAAATTTTCTGCGACCAATAGGATCGCCTCCAGCAAGTCATCCAATCCCTCCCTTAGTTTGGCTGAAAGTGGAACCACAATCGTGTCACCATCCCATTCATCTGGCACCAGACCTATCTCGGCGAGTTGTTGGTTGACGCGTTCGGGATCGGCATTGGGTTTATCAATCTTATTGAGGGCGACGATTATGGGGATTTGAGCAGCTTTGGCATGCGCGATTGCTTCTCTCGTTTGAGGCATCACACCATCATCTGCTGCGACAACCAGCACGACTATATCAGCTCCCTGTGCACCTCGCGCTCGCATAGCAGTGAAAGCAGCATGACCCGGGGTATCGAGGAATGTGATTGTCCGGTCGTTATGTTCAACCTGATAAGCACCAATATGCTGGGTAATTCCACCAGCTTCATCATCGACGACACTTGTATGGCGAATTGCATCCAATAAAGTTGTTTTTCCGTGATCAACATGTCCAAGTATGGTTACGATGGGGGGGCGGTAGACTAATTCATCCGGGTTCTCATTTGCAATCACTCGCCGCCAGAGTGGGATTTCTCCGATCTCATCACCCGCTCCCGCTTCTTGGGTTTCCAGGGTTGCATCGTAACCCATCTCGCCTGCCACAATAGCTGCAGTATCGAAATCAATTTGCTGGTTGATATTGGCCATGACCCCGTTGGCCATTAAAGTCTTGATAACTTCAATCGGACTGGCCTGGATTGTGTCTGCCAGTTCCCTGACTGTGATTATGGGGGGTAATTCAATTGCTATATTATGTCCGTTCTCGCCCATTTGGCACCTCCTGCCATATACTGCTTGCGGCCACTTGAAGCGAGTTTTTTTAGACCGAATTAGGCGCTTATCTCAGTATGCTATACTCGCTAGCCAGTATGTTATTGCCAAGAAATCCCCAAAAATCACTCATCACAGCTATATAATTCGTAGATCAATCTTCAGATAAGGTAGCCATAAATTCTGTTAATCGCTTCTTATCCGCTACCGTTAATTCTGTTTTGAGTGCTTTAGCTAATGCATTCTGCATTCCTAATTCCCAACATCGCCGCTGTTCGTGAAGATATGCACCGCGTCCTGCCATTTTTCCGGTTGGGTCTACAAATATTCCTTCAGGATTGCGAACTACTCGGATCAACAATCTCTTAGAATGGACCTCTCGACATCCGACACAGGTCCGCTGCGGAACATGTTTTCCCTTTCTTGGTTTCTTTGGCACGTAAACTACTCTTCTGTGCGCAGAATTAGATTTTCCAATCTTTTTCCCAGTCTTCTTCGTCTCGCTTTCGTTTACGTTTTACGATCACGACATCCTGATCTGGGTCATACTCCATTTCTACAAATTTTTTCTTCTTGTCTTTCTTTTTCTTGCGAGTTTCCTCGTCCTCCTCACCATCTTCCTCGAAATCAGTTTCCGCTGAATCAATATCGAAGGCGTCAGGTTCAAGGGCGAGTATCTCTTCAAAGGAGGCTTCAGTTTCTTGCTCAGATTCCGCTTCTTCAGTGGTTTCTTCTAGATCAGCTGCTACCGCTGGCTCCAGTTCAGGCTCAGCAGATTCAATTTCCTCTACTTGAGGTACTTCTAGCTCTTCCACGGCTTCTGCCTCTGCAACGAGCTCTTCACCCTCCCGCGCTTCTGCCTGTGCTTCAGCTTCGGATTCTTCGACTACTTCTACTGCTTCCTCGATTCCTTCAACTTCCGGATCGGGGTAAGTCAATTCAGCTAAAGTATTCTCAATATTTTCCATAGCTTTCGGACCGATACCATTCAAACTCAAAATCGCATCAGAATCAAGTTCCATTTGAATGATTAAGTCCCCAACCGATTCGTTTCCAGCTTCGACCAGCAAATTGGTGATTCGTTCAGTGAAGTTCAACTCTTCAAGAGGCATATCAAATGCCTGAGCAGGAATTTTCTCACGAGCTTGAGCAATGACCTCCATCTCGGCAGATCTTTCGGCCTGATGAATGTCGATGATACCGCGTTCAACCCGGTCCACAAATTTGCTGAGAGCAGTGTATTCCTCTGGTGTAACCGGTCGTCCCTCCCCCTTTTTGACCAGGATTGCATCTATTTGGATCATCGTGTCGGTTTCGGCTTTTGCCATTTCAGCAAGTTCAGGTTCATTTTGAAGTCTGTAAAGTGCATCTCCGGTTGCTTCAGGCAAGCTTTTGATATCAATCCGCCAGGCAGTCAACTTGGCTGCCAGACGGGCATTCTGCCCATCTCTACCAATGGCAAGACTCAGCTGATCCTCCGGTACAATTACGGTAGCGGTCTTCGTTCCGCCTGTTAATTCGTTAAGATAGACTCCGGTAACTCTGGCTGGACTGAGCGCTTTGGCGATGTAGCCAGCTGGGTCAGGGTTCCATTCGATCACATCGATTTTCTCGTCATTTAATTCGCGTACGATTGTTTGTATGCGCACCCCACGCATGCCAACGCAAGCACCTACTGGATCTACACCAGCCTGAGTTGCTGAGACAGCAACTTTTGAACGATGACCGGGTTCACGAGCAATAGAGCGAATTTCAACCAAACCGGAATAAATCTCTGGGACTTCGTTCTCAAGCAAACGGCGCAGGAAGTTTCGGTGGGCACGGGACAGGATTAGCTGTGGTCCACGGGGTGTGGATTTTACCTCAGCCAGCAAAGCGCGCACCCTGTCATGCAGACGAAAACGTTCACCAAGGATTTGCTGGTTGCGCGGCATTATTCCTTCCGCTTTCTTGTCCAAACCTAGGGTGACAGCTTGAGAACTAATCGCTTGGACAACACCACTGACGATCTCGCCCAATTGATTATTGAAATACTCTAATTGGGCTTCCCGCTCGGCTTCACGGATGCGTTGTTGGATCACCTGGCGAGCTGTTTGCGCGGCAACACGACCGAAGTTGCCGGGGGTAGTTTCTACGATAACCATGCTACCGATCTCGGCTTCCGGTTCCACGAGCTGTGCATCCGCTAATGCCACCTCAGTTCGTTCGTCTTCAACATCTTCGACGACTTCTTTCTCCGCAAAGAGATCCACCTTACCCGTTTCCGGGTCGATTTTAGCTTCAACAAGTTGAGCATTGGAGGCATTAACTGCCCTGCGGTAGGCTGAGACCATGGCAGCTTCTAAAGCTTCCAAGATCACTTCCTTTGGCAGTTGTTTTTCTTCAATTACTTCGTTGAACGCCAAGGCAAATTCATTCTTCATTCTAGCAATTTCTCCAGCTTGTTCATAAAACTTGAAGGGTCGGGCATATAGGGCTCTATACACAAAGAAAAGTGGGAGAGCCCACTTTTCAACGAAGCCTTTCTTGCCACCACCCCATGGGAATCTCATTTTAGCATGGAAATACTAGAGGCGCAAGGTCAAAAAATCTTTTCCATTCGCCAGGCTGGTTCGTTCACAAATACGCGGTGTCCTTGATCATCCAGATACGACCAGATGCCTGGTTCCGCTGCTACCACCCGATAACCTTTCCTTTCATATAGACGCCTGGCTGCATCGTTATCGCGAGCAACATTCAACGATATGCGCTCGAATCCTCGATTCTCCAAATCTGATTCAACTGATTTCAACAACTGCTGGCCGATGCCATTCCCTCGATAATCTGGACGTATTCTAAACCCGTAGATGTAAGCATATTTGGTCTTGCTGGTTTGTATTTGGTTAGGTCCGTAGAGCTGGATAAAAAGCTGACCGATGAGTCCAAAGTCAGGCAGCTCAACCACCCACATGATTACATCCCCAAGCTCCTGGAGCCGATACGCTTCAGCAAAAACGTGTCGGAAGTGAGAAAATTCGCCTTCCCATTCCAGCGCTGGCAAATCTCTTTTCACAGCCTGCCGGATGATCACTTGCTGTTGTAAAGGTATCGCGACCATATAATGTTTTAATGCTTGTGGGATTAATCGGGGTGAATAATCTTGCCGAATTTAATTCTTGGGTAAAAGCTTCTCGAGTAAAGTTTCTTCTTCCTCAAAAGAACCGATTGTACCGTCTAGCCAGGCGTTGCGCAAGGTTTGCAGAATTTGACGATATATTGGTCCTGGTGGGATACCCAGGCGCTGTAAAATGTGTCCATCAGTTTGGGGGACAACCTGGCGCCATCTGGATACATAATTCCAAATAATCTGGCGTACTTGTTCATCTTCAACGGCGAGGTAATTTGCGTAGATTGCCAGTGGTTCAATACCTTCCAGCCTTATTACGACCTCGCTCGGTTTCATATTTTTTAAGGAGGCGATATCCCGCCAAAAATCTTGTGAAGAGAAGATATCATTCGTCAGTTTGCGGGGCATTTTCAGGCGTTTGATTATTCTGCGGGTGTGGATAGGCGAGAGACGGAGCAACCAGAATATGTATCCCAATTGGGTGCGTAATTTTTTATTATTTACTTCTAAGCGCCATTCAGTTTCAGGTGAAATATCTGCCAGGGATTGAATGCGCTGTGAAAGCCAATCATCCCACTTAAGATTGGATTGAATAGCCCTGAGGAGCTGCAGCTGGTCCAATCTGGCGAGCATTTTATCAGCCCGGTTTTCAGACAATATGTGATCTAATTCATGACGGATGCGGTCGCCTGAAACACGCTCTAACAGGGGGATCGCCCCGTTGATCAGCTCGATAGTCCGGTCTTCGATTAGAAAATTAAATCGCTGTTCGAATCTTACCGCTCGCAGCATGCGTGTCGGGTCATCAACGAAAGATAGTGAATGCAATACCCTTACCAACCCGTTATTAAGATCATTGAGTCCCCCCCAATAATCATGCAGCTCGGCATAATGGTGTCCATCTAATCGCAACGCAAGGGTGTTAATGGTGAAATCTCGGCGGTGCAAGTCAAGTTTGATGCTCCCCCGTTCCACGGTTGGTAGTGCAGTAGGATAGGTGTAAAACTCAGTGCGCGCGGTGATCAAGTCAAGTGATTCTGGAAGATCTTCTTGACTTGCTGCGGGATGAACGACCCCATCATTTCCACGATTGGTCGCTGCGAAATTGTCAAATTCAAGATTCTCAAGTAATTCTTTCCGGTACTCACCAATATGCCATTTTGAGGTGCCAAATCGAGAGTGGCTGGTGACCCGCCCACCATATTTATTTGCTAGGGCATGTGCGAGGTGGATGGCATCCCCTTCAACAACCAAATCGAAATCAAGGCTTGGTCTATCCAGCAGCATATCGCGCACGAAACCACCCACAATATATAATGCGGCTCGCTGGTTAAAAGCGGTTTTTGCAATCAATTTAAGTAATAGCAGCCGGATTGGTGGGAGAGTCATTTCAAGACGATTCGCTAAATTTTTGGGCTGTGGGAAGGTAGGTCGGCGAGTCAGCGTATTGAGCAGATCTGTACGGGTCACAATACCAATAACCTGACCAGTCTCGGGATTCATCACTGGAATTTGACCCCAGCCTGTATCGGTCATTAATCGCTGCAGGTCTTCAACAGAGTCATCAGGATCTACCTTGACTTGACCAGCATCCATCAAACTTTCTGCGGTTAGATTCAGTTTATGAGAAATTGCCCGATCAACAGCCCGCCGGGTAAGCAAACCTAAAATTTGATGTTTCCCCTGAGCGTCTTCATCCACGACCGGATAACCCTCATACCCATAACGCTGCATGCGCACAGCAGCTTCCTGGACCGGCGTGTCTGGGGAGAGAAGTTGGGGGCCCAGTGACATGATCTGGGTCACTGTGATCGCGGGTTTGACAAAGTTAGGGAGAATGTCCAAAAGCTCCTGGCATACACTGGGTAATTCGCGGTCACGAATCAAAGCTGCAGCCGCGCGCTCATGTCCACCCCCTCCGAAGTGTTCAGCAATCTGGGCAACATCAATATCTTCATTGGTTGACCGGGAGATCATCTGGACACCTCCCCGGGTTGTAACCAGCATGAAAAGAGCTTCGGGATCCAACAAGTCGCGCAGCTTATGGGCAACTGAGGAGAGTTCCGCGTCCATCTTCTGAGCATTCCCACAGACCAACACAATCGTATGACCATGGATTTCATGGGAGATGGCAGTCGATCGCAAAGTGTCGTACAAGTCTTGCTGTTGAATGGATAGTGGATGATTTAGAAAATCCGCTGCGATCTCTAAACTAGCTCCCCGCTCCAGTAGAAAAGAGGCCCCATTCAGATCACGCACAGTTGTGCGCGTATAAGTCAAAGATCCAGTATCCTCGTAAATTCCCAACAGCAGCAATGTTGCATGTATTGTGCTCAGATGAATACCTTGCTCCCGAAGTACTTCAGTGAAAATAGTTGCGGTTGCCCCGGTCTCATCGGCAGTGATTGTCCAATTGTCAGGTAATTCTACCCGCATTGGATGGTGGTCAATAACCTGCACTTGGGTATCGGCATGCATGCCTTTAACACTGATCATGGACTGGGTATCAACCAGAGTGACCTTATTGATTGGTTCTGGAAGCAAGTCGCGGGGATCAACAAAAGGGAGCTCCATCCCATACAGAGTTATAAAGGCGCGCACATTACGGTTTAATTTACGCGGTATTACAGGAATTGCGGCTTCATAAGTTAAATGAGCCCCTAATAAAGATGCGAGCGCATCAAAGTCTGCCTGTTCGTGGGTGAGAATGATATGCATGAGAGTGAAATCTGCTGTCGAATATCCTGATCTAACTACTTATTGTAATCGACAATTGGGACGATATAATCAAACCTATGAATGGCGAGCAGTCACGATTTGAGAACATATGGGAGGTGCTGCTTTCCAGAGATGCTAAATGGATCCTGGCAGTATTTGAATCTCTACAATCCGATCAGAAACGAGCAGTTCTCAAACATTTGCAGAAGATGGTAGGTGAACCTGGCTGGCAACCCGAGCAGCGAATTTCAGCCCGGTTTGCTTTGGATGCTATCCCTAACAATTTTGAATGACGAATGTCACCCTAGTGGTCTGCTTACGGGGAAAACCATCTGATGGGGATGGGGATATGTAATGGTGATGGTTAGATTCTGATGGCAGCAATTCGTTCCCGGGCTAATTCCACATATTGTTCATTGATCTCATAACCGATATAGCGGCGCTCTTCCAATGCCGCAACAAGGCAGGTTGTCCCGCTCCCGGCAAAAGGATCTAGAACCACATCCCCCCGGTAGGAATAAAGCTGGATCAACCGGCGGGGTAGTTCTTCCGGGAATGGAGCCGGGTGACCAACTTTTTTAGCGGAAACAGCGGGGAAGGTCCATACGCTCTTGGTCCATTCCAGGAACTCATCTCTCCCGATCGTATTTTCCTTATCCCCTTGTTCTCGTTTGAAGGTGTTCTTGGAAAAGACAAGAATGTATTCGTGCACATCTCTTAATACGGGATTCGAGGCCGATTGCCAGCTGCCCCAGGCTGTGGATTGGCTGGCGCTGGAGCCTTTATCCCAAATGATCTCACCACGCATCAGAAATCCAAGATCGATCATGATTTCGATCAAATACTTGTGGAGCGGGATATAAGGTTTTCTTCCCAGATTAGCTGTATTGATACATGCCCTTCCACCAGGCACAAGCACCCGGTAGGTTTCTTGCCAAACGTTCTTCAGCAAGTGGAGATATTCATCAAGGCTTAGATCCTGATCATAATCTTTGGAAGCGTTATATGGAGGCGAAGTAACCATTAGATGAACACTTGAATCTGGCAGTTCATTCATCTGCTCGCTGGTTTTACAGTACAACCGATCCAGATCATTATTGGGGATTTGATTTTCGTGCTGGTCTACCACCTGATCGCCGGGAACATCTTCATAAAGTCGGCTGGCATAGAATTTCTTAGAATCATGACTGATCCGGCCTGATATTCCAAATGAACTGGTTTCGGTACTCTGTCTTTTGTGTGGCGGTTTACTCATAGTGCTTATTCCAATAATCAATAAAAATAAATTCTACGGATGGTGGTTTCAATATCCGTTTCACGCATATCAAGATCGCGGATCCGAAATTGAGCAGAAAGCTGATTAATTCTGAGGCAGAGATTTCTTGTCCCGTGAACTGGAACGTGATTTTATTTCCTTGCCGTTTAATGATCTCCGCACCATTAATTGAAATGATTTCGTAATTACCTGCAAAATCGCCAATTAAATGGCGTTTATCTCCAAAACGTTCCCACAGCAAGTCTAGTTTACCATCGTATAGAAGTTTGCCGTGGTCGATGATATCACCCGTGCAGATAATTCAGCGGGGTAGGAAATGATAAATGAGGTGCTTGAGGTTAGTTTACTGTAAGCCTTTTATTCTCAATCTACGAAGAAATCAATCTCCTTCTTTCCGTTTAGCCATATGTTTTACTTTGCTCTCATAATGAAAATGATAAAGTTCTTTAGGTTGACCAATCGCTGATTGATTTATATAATCGATAATCATGGACATTAAAGCCCTTACAGCAGAGATGAATAATTTTGTGACCGCTCAAGGTTGGTACGAACCTGACAGCCCTAAACCACAAACACTACGCAATCTGGCTATCTCCTTATCCCTCGAGACAGCTGAGGTTTTGGAACACTTCCAGTGGACTGATCAAGAGATAGATGCAGAAGAATTGGGCCAGGAACTGGCAGATGTTGCCCTTTACCTTTTACAGATCGCCAGTGTTGCGGATATCGATCTTGAACAAGCTATCCTCGGCAAATTAGCTCACAATTATGGTAGAAACTGGGAAGGCTAGCATTAAGTGAAGATAACTGTATTTGGCGGATCCAGCCCAAAACCCGGTGACCAGGCTTACGAGCAGGCATACCAGCTTGGGCATTTAATTGGCCGGGCTGGCTATACTGTGCTAACTGGTGGCTATATTGGAACCATGGAAGCTGTCTCGCGGGGTGTAAATGAGTCGGGAGGCTGGGTAATCGGTGTAACCTGTGATCAAATAGAAGAATGGCGACCAGTATTCCCCAACCCTTGGATTCAGGAGGAAATGCGTTATGCTACTCTTAATGAGCGGCTGTACGCATTAATCGAAAAATGTGATGCAGCCCTGGTTTTGCCTGGCGGTATTGGAACACTTGCAGAACTGGCTGTGATGTGGTCTCAATTGCAGACCAGGTCCTTAGCTCCGCGACCTTTGATTCTTATTGGCTCGGGATGGCAGACAGTATTCGATCAACTCATTACGCAATTCGATACCTATATCCCTTTGGATCACCGGCAGTTCGTCACGTTTGCCTCTGAAGTCGAAGAAGCATTCCAGATG
>JALHTN010000208.1 GCA_022865865.1 Anaerolineales bacterium | reverse complement strand
TTTTTCCCCAAATGTTCTAATGGTCGGCGGGTCCTTTCTGGGATCTCTTTCTCTGACTTGAGCATCTTGATCGCCAGGGGGAAGGTGAGCGGGCGAAAGAATTTGTTCAATCCTTGATCAAGTTCCTGTACGGTTGCCATGATTATCTCCTTGGAATGATTTGAAATTGTTGGAATTCGGTATATTTATTGTTTTCAATCAAATAAATGTGAACCGCAATGAGTTGGTTTGTTTTTATTGACTTGTAGTTAACCTCCTATCCTTAATGGACCCAAATGATGTTATCTTCTACTCTTAGGTAAATGTACGATTGTCTTTGCGGCATATCGAATCGCTCTACTTGAATTGTTTATGCATATGTTCGTCTCTGAGCAAGTAAATATATTCAATGAGAGCATCGATTGACCGATCCAGTGTTTGTTCGTCTTTTTCTACTCCATACAAGACAGAGGCACCCAGCATACCCGCAAATAATATCTGTGCAATGGAATCCAAGTTGATACTTTCAGGTAGTTCATCCACATCTTTTGCTTCATCCAATAAATTGATGAGCAGGGTTTTAAATCCTTCAAAACCTTTGTTGACCTCCTTCATCAAGTGGGGTCGGGCATCATCCAGCTCGATGGAAAAGGTAATGAAAATACAGCCGCCAGGGAAATTCTCGAAATCCTTAAGGTAATTTTCTCGGTAATTAATGAAAATCTTGATGATCTTATCGGTTGGGCTGTTAATTTCGTTGGTTGAGTTTAGAACTTTTTCTCGCCAGAGTTTTTGAGATTCAGCAAGGACTGCATAAAAGAGTTCCTCTTTACTCGAGAAAAGGTTATAGAAACCACCCTTAGATGTCCCGGCGGCGGCGATGATATCGTTGATACCGGTGCTAAGAAACCCATTTAAGGAGAAAAGCTTGCGGGATTCGTGTACGATGGTGTCTTTTAATGGCATATTTGGATTATTTAGGTAGGCAAAGGACAGACCGGTCTGTCTCTAATTTCGCCTACATAATACATTATTTCACAAGCCGTGTCAACTGGAAATAGACAATTTTAATAAATCCCACAGATTATTATGGGAAACTGAACTCGAAATATTATATTTTCTTGCCTAATGGGAAAATCCAAATAGTAAAGATAATTCCTAAGTATTTTAGTCTACATGACAAAGTTCTATTTACAATTACTGATTCGAACCAGAATGCAGGAGTTGACAAACTATCGATTGAAATAATTTCAATCCGATTAAATCATTGCAAATTACTCGCGAATGTGCTTTTTCGCGTCGCATCCACTTGGTCATGCGTAGTTAAATTATGAGTTGTGCGATTGAATCCAGGGATGTCGCGGAGATTTCTTTCGTGGTTGTTGCTCCCAACTTGCCGTGATGCCTGAATAATTGGCTGATATTTTTTTGAACTTCAGCAATAAAATTATACAGGAACCGCGCCATGCTCAATCGTTAAATCCAGAATAGCTTGACTGTTAACATCCCTGGAGGCCACTCCTTTTTGTACCGCCAGCGCAGCCGCGGCTCCCATAGCCTGCCCCATTGCCATACAGGTGCATTGGGCTCGGATTCCGGCAAAGGCCACCCTGTTTGCGGATACATTTCGGCCCGCTACAGTTATTCTCCGGCTGCCTTTAGGAATGAGCGCTCTGAACGAAACCTTTGGGAGAAGATCATCGGACTCAAGATATTGGATTTCACAGCCTATTTCCTGACTGTGCATGTCGACATAGTTAAAGGCATTACACACCTTATCCTCAAAATCGACTGCTTTGAAAAAATCATCTCTGGTAATCACATATTCGCCCAGAGTGTGAAATGTTTCTCTAGCGATCGCGTGGGGGGCCATCATTTTTAGCACGGCTCTTTCGCCCCCCGGAATTGATGTTCTAACGAACTTGAACATTCGCAGCATTCGCACCCGCCCTTCGATATTTGCCCGCGTCTGGCCATCAGCATCACTGGTATCGGCTTCATATATATGCGTTGCGTTGTGACCGCCGTGATCCAGGTAGTATTTGAAAGGCTCCATGTTCGCGTACGCGAAGTCGCCTTTCTGCAAATCGCTGCTCTTCATGGCTTCTTCATATAATGTTTGTACTTCTTCTTTCCATACCTGCTCATACTCAATGCCTTCTATCTTATACTGGAGTGCGCCAGGTTGGGATACTCGCGATTTAAGAACTTTTAGTCCCAGTAATCTCACGACATCAGCATCTCCTGAACAATCAATAATCTCCTTTGCCTTCGTAATGCGCTGGATACCACGTCCAAAGGAAGTGATCTCCCAATAATCTCCAACGGCTTTAATAGCTGCAATAAACTCATGGTAATGAAGGATCACTCCCGCTTGCAAAGCTTCTTCTTCAGCCACGGCTGCATAAATAGGAATGTTGATATAGCTGTAATAGCCAGGTGATTCAACCGGCCTTCTTTTCCTGTAATCAGGAACATCAAGCCCTTCTATTTCCTTTGTTTTGGAATATAGCTCCCAGGGAATACCCTGAACAACTGGCCCATTTGGGCTGAAGAAGTGGTTTGGCATATACACACCACCAGCGGTCATTGTGCCGCCTAACATGCTCCCAGCTTCAATAATCGAGGTGGTCACTCCAACCCTGGCAGCTTGAATTGCTGCCACGTGCCCTGCCGTCCCTCCACCTGCGATGACCACGTCAACTGTTTCATTGATTGTTTTCATTATATGGGGCTCCTATCTCATCAATACTGCGCTTTACATGTCCTTCATGTGTAATCATATCAGCCACAAGTGTTGTTAAACAGCGGTAATTATCTTGCTTGCCAAATACCCGGTTGGCAGGCAGCCAAGCAGTGTGGATAATAAAAAAATATGCCTTTTTTATCCCGCTAGTGATATCCATCGATCACAAACCACTTGCCACCAATCTCCGTAATTAGAATTGACCATTCACTTCTGGTATGGCTATCTTCATCCAATGTGAATTCCAATCGTCCTTGAATTGTTACTTCTTTCAGGTTTGGATCACCATTTTCAACAGCATCTGCGGCGCTGATTGAGATTGACTCGATTTCATAGTTTTCTACTGCGCCGCAATACCCTGGGACAATTTCTGATCGCGCTGGAGATGTATATTGGAGCAGCACGCTGCAGAGACCATTTTCGCTCGCAGCAAGCCAATCTTGAACCAAGGTTTCTGGCTCGCTTTGTGGTCCGAAAATCTCAGTGGGGGGACATTTGGCATTCAACCAACGCTCCTGGGTGTCCTAATCACATTGCTCCATTCCCACGCAGGCCACGAGAGTCAATATGCCCATGACGAAGATAAGAATTCTTTGAAACAGGTTCAGCCTCCTGGATACGTACAGACTCTAATCAGAATAGCATAGCTGTGAACCTTAATCAAGATATCCAGAATCTGGAAAACTCATAGGTTTGGATGGATTAAATGGGGGAGATCGCTTAATACCCGAATTTTTCATTGCTATTGGACAAATTATGGCAAGATGCAAGCTGGTCTATCAAGAATCAGCTGCGCATAGATAAATAATTTGTCGAAATTGTTCAGATTGGACAAATGTCATAAGTTCTTAGTGACAAAAGTAACGGGATAAATTCGGAATTTTCGTGCTATTCTTATAAGACCGACCCGTCGGTCTCCAATTGAAAAGGTATCCCGAGTGAGATTGAAAGACAGGATTTATCATGAGTCATTAAAACTGTTTTCGACCAAGGGTTATCTTAACACGTCCATCTCAGACATTATGCAGGCCGCGGATAC
>JALHTN010000207.1 GCA_022865865.1 Anaerolineales bacterium | reverse complement strand
GACGATCTCGCTCTGGCGATGGTAGAGGCACAGAATTCCGGGATCGAAGTTGCGGGAGTGATGGATAAAGCCCAGGCCCTTGGCAATACCGGTGGGGAGTACCAGAATCTTCTGGAGAGCGGAATCGATGTGCGCCAGGATGGGAATGCGAAGAGCATGCACCATAAGGTGATCATTATCGATGGGCAGATCGTGGTTACGGGTTCCTACAACTTCAGCAAGAGCGCCAAAACCCGTAATGACGAGAATACTCTGATCCTGCACAGCCCGGAGATCGCTGAGCTATATATGAAAGAATTCGATCGAGTTTGGGAAATAGCAGAAAAATAAAATTCTGAAAAATATCGGATCAGTGTTGCAAGAATTGCTCACTCTAAGGTTTTTCTTCCTGGTTTTCGTTTGGCTCAATCTTGTCATTTTTCAGATTTCTCATTCACTGTCAATCCTTTCCCTTTGATGACCTGTCCTCCCTGGATGGTAAGTCACCCTTTACGCTGAGATTGGCTATATTATGTCAGGCTTCTTCGTTGATACCACCAGCGTTGCCGCTTAGAACCTGGTTAGGTGTTATCTGCACCTGCCAGGTCTGTATTTTTGTGCTATAAATAATAACTAACAGGAGTCAATACTCCTGCAAAACAGCAAGGGTGATGTAAGTAAAACGAAAGCAATTCCAACCAATAACGATAAAAGGGCGCGCTAATGGCAGAAAAAACGCAAAGACCGGGCAAAGTCGCAGTTATTCTCAATGTCTCAGGGATGACCCTCAGAAACTATATTAGAGAGTTTGATCAATTCCTATCCCCCCAGGCCATCAGCAAAACCGGCAGAAGGTTTACAGATCGGGATGTCCGCACTTTACAACTGGCTACATCTATTCTCCGCGAGGGATATACCTATGATCAGGTTAGAGAACAACTGGCAAACCGGCCGGTAGAAGATGAGGTTATTGACGATCTGCCACCATACGAAGAATCCCTAACTGACGATTCCCCATCCTCAGCCCCGCAAATTTACCTGCAATTATTCAAACCCGTGATCGCTGCGAAAGACGAAACCATACAGGCAAAAGAGGAGCACATTGAAGAGCTGCAAAAAGAAATTAAATGGCTGCGGCTGCCCTGGTACAAAAAGTTTTTCAGGGACCCGCCTGAGTGACCATTGATCTCAGCATAGCGTAAGGATGGTTGCATCAGGGATAATATGATAAAAGTCACAATGGCAGGAATGTGAGCGCGGATTAGCTTGGATTCCCCTTACCCCTTTTTGCTTATGGAAATGGCTGTTCTCGAAATTGTCTATTCTTCAATTTGCCGCTTGAAATACAGGTGCTTGTCAAAATAGAGAGTGACAATGACCAAATGGTCCTTCACCAATCAACCGGATTCGGTTCGATCAAGGCAATATCTCGCGCCATGTCATCAAAAGCGTCTTGCAGCGCCCCCCCTTTGGTTTGACGGATTTCTTTTTCAATGTTTCGTTTACCTTCATTGCCAGGTCATCCAGAACACAGATTATTGGTGCATTCAATAAAGGGATATAGATCCTATCTGTGATTAAAAAAATCCCAGCAATCTATCATTGTTGAGGTTATAATCCGTGTAGGCAGCTATGCTGATACCTCAGCATCTCTGCTTAGAATAGGGTGAGAGTCCACACTCTTGCCCTATTCGCTTTTGTTGTGACTAATCACAAAACAATCTCAACATTGGCAAGTGATATCGGATCGCTGCCCAATGAATTTCACCCTGGATGTCGGGTACCGCAGCGATCCTGCACCGCCCGGAGATCGTAGAGTTCTAT
>JALHTN010000206.1 GCA_022865865.1 Anaerolineales bacterium | reverse complement strand
CAATTCATAATGATCACTCACAATAGAGCGACGGTTCAAGTTGCTGATATTATCTATGGTGTTACCATGGGTCGCGATTCAACCAGCCAAATTCTCAGTTTGAAAGTAGACGATCTTGAACAAGTGATCAACTAAATCTTATTAAAAATAAACCGGAAGCCGATCCTTATAAGAAGGCTTCTGATTTATGGTTATCAATAGGTTTCTGGTTTGATTATTGTTGTTGGTACAAGGCTGGTATCGCCGGTTCTGTGGGGATGCGTTCTTCAAAGAAGTCTGCGATCTCTGAGCCAATTCGAGTGCGTTCACTTTGAAGCCATTCCTCAAATTTCTGCTGTTTCAGCTGATCAAGCTCGGCAGGGGAAAGAGGGCGCAGTTCGTGCCCTAAATTTTGAATGATATGCCATCCGAACGATGTCTGGATAGGATCGCTGATCTCGGCGATCTCAAGGTTATTCGCTGCCTGTTCAAACTCAGGCACCATCACACCGAGCGGGAACCAGCCTAAATCGCCACCCCTATCTTTGTTGCTTTCATCGGTGGAATACTCAGCTGCTAAGGCGGCAAAATCATCACCGTCATGTAAGCGGGCAAGAAGCTCTAGAGCCGTCTCTTCCTCATCGACCAGTATGTGCCTCGCCCAAATTTGGTCCTGTTCACTCGGAACATCAGCAGTAATGACTACGAAAACCTTTTCCCGATAAATCCCAGACTCAATTACGGCCAGGAGATCGGCTTCGCGAATTCCGATCTCTTGATCGAAGGAATCGATAACCTGCTGAAAATTGTTTTGGAATTCCTCGTATGTGTAAGGAGTGGGCGTTGGTGATGGGCCAGCAGTGGGAGTTGGTCCACTAGGCGTAAACGTAGGTAGGGAAGTGGGAGGGGGTTCGTCCGTCGCCGTTGGGGTTAATTCCGGAAGACTGGTTGGTGTATTGGTTGGTGTCGATGTCGGGGGAAGCAGGGCGAGCTGAGTAGGTGAAAGGGTTGATGTGGGCAGGGCGGTTGGATTCAGAGTAGGTGTCGGGGGAGTACCATCGGGGTAATAACCAAACTCCTGCTGGATACGTTCCTCGACCTCTTCTTCGGTAACTGTGATGTCGCGCAGATCTGCTTCCTGCCTAATTATGATGTCGTCAATCATGGTGTTCAGCACCCCCCGACCAAGGCTGATGGGCTCAAGCTGGATCTCAATCTGGTTTAAAGTTTGCTGGAAAAATGCCTGGGTGTTTTCATCACCCCCAAAGAGCTGCATGTTCTGCAGGGTTTGAAGATATTGCTGTACCAGCTGGTATCGTTCAAATCGGACTCGCGATTGAAATTTTCCAGTCCTGATGTTCTCTTCACCCACATTGGCGATTGCTTGATTTGGTTCGAGCAGCTGGGATTCGATTAATCCGTATGCCACCAAACCCACAACTGCTGCAAAGACAACAACGGCACCAATGATGATGTATAACCGTTGGGTACGTTCTTTTTCCTGACGTGCAAAGTGTTTTTTTGTGGTTTCTTTCCTTGGAGGTGCTTTAGCCATAAATTCCCTATTTATTAATTAATTTAATACAGATTATGACCAGGGCACAAAACGATAAACTTATGCCCGATGGTATCAATGAAAATCCGTCGAAGATGGTTTAGCGGAGGACTTCTCCAGTAAATGGCAGCAAAGCGACATGACGGGAACGTTTGATAGCCTTTGCTAACTGGCGCTGGTGTTTTGCGCAAGTCCCAGTTTGCCGGCGAGGTCTGATTTTTCCTTCTTCAGTGATTAAGCGGCGCAAAATATCGACTTGTTTGTAGTCGATTTTAGAATTGGGATCCGTACAAAATTGGCATACTCGTGGGCGGGAATAATAACGACGTTCTTCGTTGTGAGGTCTTGATCTTCTTTGGTCAGTCACAATTGAATGCTCCTAATGATTGTGGATATTGTAATTAAAGATAAAATATGTTTCATATTCTTCAGAGGGGGAATTCTTCCTCTTGTTTATCAGGCACTTCTTCATCCTCGGTAGAGATCTCTTTACGCTCTCCGAGAACGATCATCTCCTTGGCGACAATTTCTGTGGAGCTGCGTTTATTGCCATTTGCATCTTCCCAGACGCGTGTTTGGAGACGGCCTTCAACATAAACCTGCTGATTCTTGGTTAAATGCTGTTTGCAGATTTCTGCCAGGCTTCCCCAGGCAACGATATTAAACCACTCCGTTTCCGTATGTCGCTCACCATCAGAGCTGTTCCAGGACCTAGTAGAAGCGATATTGAAGGTGGTCACCGGTCGACCGGAAGGAGTATAGCGCATCTCCGGATCACGGCCAAGCCGTCCGATAATCATGACCTTGTTCAGTCCTCGATTCATCTTCCGTTCCTCTGATTCTTCTAATTCCTCTAAATTTTATTCATTCTTCATCTGCGGTGAGCAGAAAGCGCATAATGGGTTCTTGCAGACCCAAATTGTGCTCTAATTCAGAACAAAATGTTGGTTCTAATTGCGTTTTAATGAGTACATATTGCCCATCAGTTTGCTTTTGGATGGGGTAAGCTAGCCTGCGCTTTCCCCACTGGTCAGTTTTTTCGACCTGGCCGCCCGAATCGGTGATCCAGCTATTAACTTTCTCGACAAGATCATTAAATGCTGATTCTTCCAATTCTGGATGGACAATGAACATTAATTCGTATGAACGCATGGGGGTGCCTCCTTTCCTCGGGATTGCCCCTGGATCACACCGTAGATGTGCCAGAGGCGGAAAGACAGCCACGCAATTGCGTGGCTGTCTTGGATTTTAACACAGGCGAAACGATTTGAGAAGAGGCAGAGACAGATAGATCAAAAAGGGTTGTGCAAAATCAATCCATATGGACTGAATCGAAAGTTTATTAAAATAATCCCCAATCTGCGCCGACGCCTTCTTCCATCAGCGAAGGTTCCCACATCTGCATTCCAATCTCGATGGTAGTTGTTAAATTGAGCGATTCCTCGACCTTTTTCCGAGCCATTTCAAGCAGTGCCGGACCATAGGGACAGTAGGGTGTTGTCAAAATCATGTTAACGTGAACGTCACTATCGTTTATTGTGACATCCCGGATCAAACCGAGTTCAATAATGTTTAAGCCGATTTCCGGGTCGATAACTTCACGCAGGGCTTCCTTGGCATCATCAGCAAGTTTAGGGTGAGTCACATCTGCCTGCCAAATTAACAATTGACTTTCTTCGGTCATGAAAATTCCTCCGTGGGAGTGGTGTATGACGTATCGGAAACGACATAAGTACACTGTTTATCTCCATCGAGAATGCACTTCACTTTTTCTGTTGGGAGATCGAGCACAGTTGATATCAATGTTTGGTCAATCACACAAATTTCAGGATGGGTTTGGCCGACATGCAGATATGGGCAGCTGATTTCGCGGATGAAATACTGGTTGTCTATCTTTTCCCATTCTAGGTCAAAACCTTCTTCTTTGAGCAAATCGTTGACCAGCTCCAAGCGCTGCTCGATAGTCAAGCCGTGCAAATTAGCAGTTTGCGCATATTCATCAACTAGATCGGCTGCCATTTGAGAAAACATCTGATTCACCATTTTTGGAGGCAGATTTTCCTTGAGCTGCTCGAGTAAACGGATGGTTAAACGCAGATATCGAGTTGGGAAAGTTTCCAGGCCAGATTCTGTAAGGTAGAATACCTGCCGGGGACGTCCAACCCCATGCCTTTCTTCTTCTGAGACAACCAAACCTTCTACCTGTAATTTCGAGATATGATGGCGTACGGAGATGGGATTAATATCAACCGCCTCTGCAAGTTCAACTATCGTGCAGCGGTGATTCTTCAACAAAGTATGTAAGACTTTCTGCCGTGTGCTGGTAGCAGTGCTATCGAGCATCAGTTTTTTCCTGCACTTTTAATGCGGATGTAATAGGTGTTCCAAATCACTTTGTACTTGAGTTTCATGAAGCAGTATAACAGGGGAAAATAATTATGTCAATATATAAGATATTTATCCTAAATATTGACATAACTCGCAGCAACTGCTATAATTCACCCTTGGTTAAATTATGGAGCAACTACAATTTAGATGCTCCGGGCTTTGCCAAGATCGAAAATAATCAATTGATGGAGAAATCACCCAATGTCGGAAATTAAAATACGTAATCTTCATGCTGGAATCGACGGAAAAGTAATTCTAAATGGGGTGAACTTAACTGTCAGGCAGGGAGAAGTGCATGCCTTAATGGGTCCAAATGGGACTGGAAAGTCAACATTAGCGTATATTCTCATGGGACATCCGAAATATGAGGTATACGATGGCGAAGTTATCTTCGGCGGAAAAAATATCCTTGACCTTGCCCCGGATGAGCGCTCAAGAATGGGTTTGTTTTTAGCATTCCAGTATCCGGTCGCGATCCCGGGTGTTAGCGTGGCAAATTTCCTTAGAACAGCGGTGAACGCGAGACGAAAAGCAGCCGATCCTGACGACAAAGGTATACCCATCCCTGAATTTCGGGATATGTTGAAAAATAAGATGGATTTATTAAAAATGGATCATGCATTTGCTGGCAGATATTTGAACGAAGGATTCTCTGGTGGAGAAAAGAAGAGGGCGGAAATTCTGCAAATGGCAGTGCTGCAGCCAGAAATTGCAATTCTTGATGAGACTGACTCGGGTCTTGATATTGATGCGTTGAGGATCGTCTCGGATGGAGTCAACGCCTTGCGCGGGGAGGAATTAGGTGTATTGGTTATCACGCATTACCAACGAATTCTTAACTACATCAAGCCGGATTTTGTACACATCATGCTTGGGGGCAAGATCGTTAAATCCGGAGGATCAGAATTAGCGCTGACTCTTGAAGAACAGGGTTACGATTGGTTGCGTGAAAAGAACAATCCGGTTTCAGCTTAGCGGTAATATTGACTTTAATGCATAATTCCCTTGGAGGTAGTTTATGAGTACAGATGCACAGATACTCGAGGGTGTCGGTGATTATAAATGGGGATTTCATGACCCTGATAACCTCGTATTCAAAGCTAAAAAGGGTCTGGATAGAGAAATTGTTGAACAGATCTCCCGCATGAAAGATGAACCGGAGTGGATGCTCGACTTCCGGTTAAAAGGTTTGGAGCACTTTACGAAGCGCGTCATGCCGACCTGGGGAGGGGATCTAAGCAAATTAGATCTAGATGAAATTTACTTCTATGCAAAACCCTCGAATAAAGAAGGAAATTCCTGGGATGATGTTCCAGATACGATAAAAGACACCTTTGATCGCTTGGGAATCCCCGAAGCGGAGCAAAAATTCTTGTCTGGCGTTGGCGCGCAATATGAATCTGAAATGGTGTATCACAATATCAAGGAGCACCTGGCGAACCAAGGCGTAATATTTGTGAGTATCGAAAATGGATTAAAAGAATACCCCGATCTTTTCAGAGAGTACTTTGGGAAAATCATTCCGATCGAAGATAATAAATTTGCAGCACTTAACAGCGCGGTTTGGTCTGGCGGCTCTTTTGTTTATGTCCCTCCTGGTGTGAAAGTTGACTTACCTATGCAGGCATACTTCCGGATCAACACAGCCGAATTAGGGCAGTTTGAACGGACATTAATTATTATCGACGAAGGTGCTCAGGCGCATTATGTTGAAGGATGTACTGCACCAATCTACTCTACAGATTCATTCCACAGTGGTGTAATCGAAATCGTGGTCAAGAAGGGTGGTCGGATGCGCTATACAACCATCCAGAATTGGTCAATGAATATGTATAACCTCGTAACACAACGAGCTATGGTTCATGAAGATGCAACCATGGAATGGGTGGATGCGAATTTGGGATCCAAGCTGACGATGAAATATCCATCTTGCTACTTGCTCGGTGAAAATGCCCATGGCGAAATTCTATCAATGGCATTTGCTGGGCCCGGGCAGCACCAGGATACTGGCGGTAAGGTTTTGCACTTTGCTCCCAACACGAGCAGCAAGATCACCTCAAAATCAATCAGCAAAGGGAAAGGACGAGCTTCCTACCGTGGTTTGTTAAAGGTTTATAAAGGCGCTCATAATGTCAAATCGAACGTGGTTTGTGATGCGCTGCTCCTCGATCACGATTCTCGATCCGATACATATCCCTATATTGAGATTGATGAAGATGATGTGACCATTGGGCATGAAGCTTCGGTATCCAAAGTGGGTGAAGAACAGCTCTTTTATTTGATGAGCCGGGGTTTGAGCGAGGAACAAGCCACTTCTATGGTCGTTTCTGGATTTATCGAGCCTCTGGTTAAAGAGCTCCCTATGGAGTATGCCGTGGAGATGAACCGCCTGGTTCAATTGCAAATGGAAGGGTCGATAGGATAATTTGATAAGGGTAGTGGATAAATATGGCACAAATTGTTGTTACCAAAACCAAAAAGGTTAATGGTAGAGAGGGTAGAGATTTTAATTTTGGTCGAGATTTAATTCCAGATCATGAGGGTGCGCCGGACTTTGTCAAGAACTATCGAGATATTGCCTGGAATTCTTTTCACCATACCCGCATGCCAAATATAACTGATGAACCTTGGCGGAGAACAGATATCCGCAAACTTGATGCAGCGTCATTCCAGCAGCCAACAAATGGAAAACAACGATTTGATCCAGGTATTCCAGATGGGTTGCTAGAGCCTTTGGTGGGTGATAAACATGCCGGGCAAATCATTCTGTCTGCAGGAAAATCCCGGATTGATCTCGATCCTGCATTGAAAGAGCAAGGAGTGATATTCACGGATTTGATCACTGCAGAGCGCGAGCATGGTGATGTTCTAGAGCGGATTATGGGTCAAGTTGTAAAGGCTGACGAAGGAAAGTTCGCCGCGATGGCAGCTGCTTTCGCAGATTTAGGTGTATTGGTTTACGTACCGAAGGGTGTTAAAGTTGAACAACCTCTACACAGCATTTTGTGGGGACCAGGGATTGGGCTGGCGTATTTTTCGCATGTATTAATATGGCTAGAGGAAGAAGCAGAGCTGACCTATGTTCACGAAGCTGCTTCGAACAACGAAGAGGATGGGCAAACTTTGCACGCTGGATTGATCGAGATCAATGTAGAGCCCGGCGCGAATTTGCGATTTGTTGAGCTGCAATCTTGGGGAGATCATGTTTGGAATTTCACCCACAAGCGCGCCCGAGTTGATCGGGATGGAAACCTCGATTGGGTAATTGCAGCTGTAGGTAGTCATGTGACCAAAGATTTCTCCGATTTGGATTTAATCGGCGAAGGCGCGCGGGGTCGCATGTCTGGTTTCTACTTTACAGATGGCACGCAGCATCTGGACCATGACACCCAGCAGAATCATATGGCTGCTAATACCTCCAGCGATTTATTATTCAAGGGAGCATTGAAGGAGAACAGCCGTTCAGTCTGGCAGGGCATGATTTATGTGGCTCCAGGTGCTCAGAAAACTGATGGGTATCAAGCCAACCGGAATTTGGTGTTGAGTAATAAGGCACGGGCGGATTCTATTCCAGGATTGGAGATATTGGCTGATGATGTTCGCTGTACTCATGGTGCGACAGTTGGGAAAATTGATCCAGATGAATTATTCTACATACTCAGTCGAGGTATTGGGCAGGCGGATGCTGAGCAATTGATCGTAGAAGGATTCTTCGATCCAATCATGCAGCGAATACCTTTTCAAGGTGTGCAGGATCGTCTTCGGCGAGCAATTGCCGAGAAAATGGGTTGATCCTGAATGGGAAGGAAATAACGATTTAGGATCTTTTGGATGAGTTTCTCTAAGGAGATAGGATAGCTAATTAGGAGGCAGAATTGTCAGATATATATTTCACAAGTGCTCCAAATCAAGAGGAAGCCTATGGGGTTGGAGATCGGGTGGAAGTTTATTGCGATCATGAAGACAAATTAGGTAACCGCGTTCGGGATTGGTTAATCGGTACAGTGGTTCAGGTAGATTCGAAAATGATCGCGGTTCAGTTCGAAGAAAATGTTTATTTAACAGATGGATGGATGGTGCCCGATCATGTGTTGTGGTGCCCAAAAATTTCAAGCAACATTCGCTTGCTTAACAGCGGGAAAAAACGGCGCCGGTCCAGGTTAAAATAGCTTATGGAAATTTATAAGCCATCAGATGTGGTCGATGTAAATAAAATACAAGCGGATTTTCCAATCTTGTCGCGCGAGGTAAAGCCTGGAGTGCGGGTAGTTTATCTCGATTCGACGGCAACGACACAAAAGCCGCTTCAAGTGCTCTCGGTTATGGATGAATATTATCGCCGATCCAATGCGAATATTCACCGGGGAATCCACCATCTTGCGGAAGAGGCGACAGCCTTGTATGAAGAAGCGCGCATCAAAATCGCAAATTTCATTAATGCCCCAGCTGCACGCCAAGTAATTTTCACCCGCAATACAACCGAATCAATAAATTTGGTCGCCCAAACCTGGGGGAGAAAAAACCTGCATGCAGGGGATTTAATCATCCTTACAGAGATGGAGCATCACTCAAACCTGGTTCCCTGGCAAATGTTGTCGGCTGAATTAGATCTGCGGCTGGAATTTATTCCGGTTGAGTCTGATGGTTTGCTTGATCTAAACGTATATCGCCAATTATTGGAACAAGATCCTAAGTTAGTCGCATTCACCCATATGTCGAATGTCTTAGGAACAATTAATCCTGCAGCAGCGATGACAAAAGATGCGCGGAATGCTGGCGCGAAAGTATTAATCGATGGCGCCCAATCTGTCCCTCATTTTGCTGTCGATGTTCAAGAATTGGCAGCTGACTTCCTCGTGTTTTCCGGTCACAAGATGTGCGGTCCAACTGGAGTAGGAGTTCTTTACGGACGGAAGGAATTATTAGAAGAGATGCCGCCCTTTCTGGGTGGAGGCGACATGATCAAACGAGTAGAGCTGCGGTCGTTCACTTCCAACTCAATTCCCCACAAATTTGAAGCAGGTACTCCAGCGATCGCGGAAGCGATTGGATTGGGTGCAGCGGTGGATTATTTGCTTGATATCGGAATGTGTAGGATCGCAGAACAAGAACAGGTTGTCGTAAACTATGCTCTCGAACGCCTGGGAGAAGTGCCTGGTGTCACCATCTATGGACCGGAAGCGAAAGATCGAGGCGGGGTAACAACATTTAATTTAAATGGTGTCCATGCACACGATGTTGCTCAAATATTGGATGGTGATGGAATTGCCGTTCGGGCGGGTCATCATTGTGCAATGCCTCTGCATGACAAGTTGGGTATTCCTGCCTCGACCCGGGCGAGTTATTACCTCTACAACTCCGTAGAAGATGTGGATAAATTAATTGATTCACTATACAGGGTGAAGAAAATCTTTAGGATATAAAGTTCTGATCAAGAGAAAATTAGACATGGATGATTTCTATCGCGAAATAATCATAGATCGTTACCAAAATCCCCAATATCAAGGTGAACTGGACCCGCACGATATCACATTTGAGGACTCCAACCCGCTTTGCGGGGATGAATTACGAATTGATGTTGTTCTAAATGGAGATGAGCGGGTCATGGATGCAAAGTTTAGCGGACGTGGCTGTGCGATTTCACTGGCCTCAGCAGACCTGCTGATGGAATCAATCCAAGGAAAAACTCTCGCAGATGTAAAACAGCTCGGAAAAGAGGATGTACTGGAGTTGTTAGGCATTGAATTGGGTCCGGTTCGGTTGAAGTGTGCTTTGCTATCATTAAAAGTGCTCAAAGCGGGTGCGTATGGTATGACAGAGGCCAGCGACGAGCTGGTAGAGTAGATATGTACAATTATCACGAAATCGAGCAGAATTCAATAGAATATTATCCTATCGCTAAAGTTTCAGAGATTACCAATGGAGAACGCCTGTATGTGGAAATCGGCGAATTGGAACTGGTCGTGTTCAAAATCGCGAACGAAATTTTCGCCATTGGTGATGTATGTTCACACGATGGTGCGCCACTTGGTGAAGGTGAATTTGATGGGCTGGAGGTAGTTTGCCCCCGCCATGGTGCCCGTTTTGATGTGCGATCAGGTAAGGCTACAGCACTTCCCGCGGTAGTTGATATCCCTGCTTACCCGGTTCAAGTCGATGGCGATCAGATTAAAGTTGGTGTTCCACAAGATAATTGATCTTATAAAGCAATCTATTCAGGCACGCGACCAAAGGCGTTGAAGGTGGGTACATAGAGAACACGCTCGCCTTTGGCCCAGGCATTCAAATCAATCTCTTTTAGTGCTTTCGAGTTTTGAATATACTCGGAAGCGCTTTTTTCTAATGTGTCCATATCATGGAGGATTATTTCCCATTCAGATGATAATTCGCGCTGTGAGGGTTGATCATCCCATTGGGCACCGATAACTCCCACCTCGATTTCTATCAGACCCGCTTGATGGAATAACCCTTTTATTTTCCTCCCAAACAGGGGGTCCGCTCCCTGTTTGATGAGCGCGTTTGTTTGTAATTGATTCAAAACTTGTAATTCTTGGGGATGATCGATGCGGCCTCCATAATCGGGCTCAGCTAAAACCAGAACTGTGCCACCAGGTTTTGTAACCCGCTTCATCTCTTGGATAACGGATAAGGGATCGGCGACCCACATCAGCAAATAGTGACAAAAACTGCAATCGAAGATCCCCCTTTTAATAGGCAAGGAATGACCATCAGCAGTGATAAAATCTCCACGCGATATATTTGAGGCTGCCAGCAGGAGAAATTCGGAGTTTATATCAATTCCTACCACATGCTGAATGGAGGTTGTTGCCAGCTGAGCGGTGAGTGCTCCAGTACCGCAGCCCACATCCAGCACACGTTCAGAATCGAAAACCCCCGCCCGGTTGAACAAGTGCTGCCGGGTATCTCGAGTCCACTGTGCCTGTTGGGTGAATCGCCTATGCCAATCTAGTGGGGTGAGACGCATTCAAGATGAGCGCTTTAATGCAGCAGCCCAGATCTCATCCCAAGAGTCGGTGAGCAAATTTCCAAGGACTTCATTGATCTCTTGGTCCGGGAGGATATCGCCATCTGGTTCTGCGTACAGCCAGGCATGCCCTGCTCCGGGAGGTCGATCACGACCTTTAAATTCAAGGGCAAATGGGTTGTACTTTGAATAGGGTACCGGGATGTCCCAAACGAGTGACAGATCTAGGTTTGCGGCAAGTTCTTGAGCAGAAGCGAGCGCATTTTCAAAATCTCTGCTTGCGGCGCTCAGGGAGATTGAAGGAACCTTCATTTCAGATAAGCGGTGCAAGACTGAGCCGATTTCTTTTTCATCGTCACGGGTGATAGTGACATGTACGGTGATGTATATATCTGATTGGGAAGCTTCTTGAATGCTGTCCCAAAGCCCATCCTGGTCGGGCTGTAATAGGATCAGCATGTGATCTAAACCAGTTTCAAGCAGTGATTCAAAAAATCCAGATTCATTTAGGCGAATGCCATCTGTGAGCAGTCCAGTTACTTGACCAAGCTGTTCTGAATACTTGATCAGCTGGGGAAGATCATCTCGTAAAGTTGGCTCTCCGCCAGTGAAGATCACATGCGGAATCCCGGCTTCCCATGATTTATCCAGGATAGTCATCCATTCATCTGTGGATAGATCGCGATCCGCTCTGGTGTGTGGGGCGTACTGGGTATCGATGGTGGGTGGCAGCTGGTAGGTGAGAGCACAGTCAAGTCGATAAGGTGATGTGATTTCTCCGCTATAAGGACGTGTTCGGTCGAAGCCCAAATAGGCAATAGGATCGAGATCTGGAATCGTAACCAGGGTATCAATTTGCTCCATGAAATCAGAATAATCTTGCAAAGCTTGCTCGTATGAAACACGGTAGCGGGATGCAACCGTGTTAGCAGCATCTTCTTCTGACATGCTCTGGACGAGATAGTACGCATATTCTGCAGCGGTTTGGTTTAAATGCAGAACCGTGGATGCATTTACGATCATCACACCCTCCCCATTTTTCTCAACCCGTAAATGAACGCGAAAGTTGCGCGGATCTTCCTGGGGTGCCTGGTATTGGTATACACCAGGTTTGATGGTGGTGATGGGGGTAAACCGTTGGCGGATTGATTCACGGATGCTGGTCATATAACACTGCCTCCTTAATTATCGTGTGGACTGATATTTGGCGGCGCATAATCATCGAGAGAGATTAATGCTTGCGGTTGAGCTTCAAGAGCCAGTGGGCAGCCCCCTCCACACTCTGCCAATAAGGCACATGGTGAGCATTTTTCTGGGATATATTTCCTCTCCCGCAGGTAAAGGGATAGTTCATGATTCCAGATTTTGTCCCAGGGATCGGAAAGCATATTTCCGACCGGCTGGTAGTACGATTGGCAGGGAAGGGCAGCTCCATCGGGCTCGATACACATATTGTATAAAGCAGCTGTACATCCCTTGACTCCTAATTCAAGCTGCATGGGGTCGAAGTGGCAATATTGGGTAGGCGTATACCAAATCAACCGCTGTTGGTAATGATCGGTTTTGCTCCGCGCTAATTCAAGCAAAGGGGGTAATTCTCGCTCAGCAAGACCGCTGCCTACCTGTAATCCATGTCCGGCGTAAATCAAGGCATTTAAACCGATGGTTGGAACACCAATATCTCCCAGGAAGTTTAAAGTTTCACCCAGGCAGGGGCTGTTCTGACGCAGCATCGTGGTATTTGTCATCACGTAGAGGGGTGTATCAAGGGCATTGCGCAGACCAGCAATAGTTTGCTTCCAGGCGCCTCTTGCACCTACCATTTCATCGTGAATAGCAGCGGAATGAGATTCCACTGTGATTTGGACATGATCGAGTCCTGCATCGACCAACTTTGATAGGAAGCCGTTATCCTGTAATCTTCTGGCGTTGGTATTCAAGCCCGTGATTTGCCCCTTGGACTCAGCATAGGCGATTAATTCTGGCAGATCGGCGTACAGAGTTGGCTCACCGCCCGTAAATACGACGTGAGGGATGCCGATCTCCCACAAGCGATCAATTATCTGAATCCACTCCTGATTGGACATTTCCGAATAATCCCTTGGGCGGGCATTGTAGCAGTGGTTGCAATCATTATTACAGCGGTAAGTGAGTGCTAAATCCATCCTGTAAGGGGCTGTTGGCGTGGTTGAGAAGGGAGCCTGGATATCAATATCCAAATCACATACCGGGCAAGCGCCATCAGGGCGAATGAGCTGGTTGAAATTTTCCCGAAAATGCGCATAGTCACTATTTGCTTGAGCTAGTGAAACATGATAGATTTTCTGGATCGCTTGAATTGCTTCTGCATCAGTTTTTTGCTGCAACAGAAGGAAAGCCATTAATGTCGCGGTTGGATTGAGATGGATCACCCGATTGGCATTCACCAACAGGATGCCTTTACCCTGACCGGAGATTAGATCGCCATCCACCCGGAGGTGGATACGGCTGCGCTCACCTGCCTGGTTGTGTTCAAAATGGTAAACACCAGGTTGGGGAAGATCGCAGCGCTCTGAGCCATTTCTATTGACTGTTTTTGATCTATTGCCCGGGAAAAGATGTTTCCAAAAATTTATATCCATTCAAGGTAGTCCTGGTAGGGAATTATCAACAATGAAGATTAGCGACCACCACCAGCGCAGGCACATGCACATCCTGCACAGGCGCAGGCACATGCACAACCTCCACCGCCACCTCCGCCACGACTATAGCTTGATGCTGAGGGTTTGGGGGGTGGGTTGGTGACATTTGTTATTCCTCTGGTGAAATCGGTCATGCTGCCAACAACATTGCTTGAGAAACCTTGGACACCAGTAACGATGGAACCTGCAAATGCAGATCCTGGCAAAGTAGGCATTGATGGACCAGAACGACCGGTCGATGGAGTTGAAGCCGGAATAGACCCGGTTGTGGTTCTTCCAAAGCCGGGATCATATCTGGGCCACCACATGGGTACGAAAACTGGTCCAGTTCGAAACACGTCGCGAGTGCGATTGTCGTACTCCTTGTCAAGCATTGTCCATTCCATATTCTGATCGAATTTCTCGCTCTTGACTTCGGGTGTGTCGGCAGCTTCAACCTGCTCCCAGGCACGCCGTGTGATGTCTTTATAGTAAGCAACAGTTTCCTTGCGGCTAAAGCCCTTCATTTTCTTGCCCACAGTCTTGACCAGCTCGACCATCATCTTTTGAAGAGCTTTCTTGCGGTTTTGTTTTTCGGTTTTTTGAAATGCCAGCAAGAAATCCCGTTCATAAATGCGTAATTCTGGCAGCGGGTCTTCCAATTCTATCTTTAGCGGTTCGCGGGAGACAACCCTGGCCGCGTTTTTCTTTAGCACACCGAATAAGATCATGGTCATGATCTTGTCCATGGGTTGTTCCATCAGGATGCCCGCTTCTACAGCTGTCAGACCTCGCTTTATTCCGTGTCCTTCAATTGAGATTTTGGGAGGCAAGTAGCTAAGTTTACGCTTGCGGTCTGAGGTCACACCCCAAATGATCAAGCCAGCAATGCCGCCAATGCAGAGCAAAGGTACCAGGAAAGGACTCAGACAGGCCACTAGTCCGCCAAAAAATGAATCCCCACCACCGCTAACCGAACCGGAGCCGGTCACAATGGCATCATCCGGTACATACTGTCGTGGAAATGAGGCACCAAATTCATACTTTCGAGTTGCGTCCGCTGAGGGGTTGCGCCAGGTGTAGGTCATGCGCCCATCGTTGTCTACCCCTCCTTCAGGTTCAGACGAGAAACCTGAAGGTGCACTGTGCCAGCGAGGTTCTTCAGGCTGGACTCCTGGGGGAAAGTGGTAAGTTAAAATTGTCTCAGTTCCACCGGAGATTGAGCCGTCCTCAAAGAAATTCGGAGCGAACCGGGCGCTGGTGTAATTTTCATCATCGTCATCCGGAAAGAGGACATCCCAGACCCGCGCAATAAATACCCGTACCTCACCAGATTGCCCAGCAGGGATGGAATTAGCCCCAAGACCAACTGCAACCCCAGGTTTAACGTAGGGTGATTCCTCAATATCACTCAATTCAACTCCGTTGGCATAGGCGACAACGCTGTTCAGATCGTATTCGTCGTGTGGCACCCCTACATCTACATATTCGATGGTAGGTCCTGATGGATCGTTATCGAAGATGAATAGATAATCAATGGAGTAAGTACCATCTTCATTGATGTATAAATCGATAAATTGTTGTGGCAAACTGTAGGTATAGGTTTGCGCAAGGGCGATAACCGGCAGGATCGCGGTAAGCATTGCCACAATTAACAAGGTAAAGATTTTTATCGATCGATTTTTCTTTGGCATATCTACCTCTGAGGAGTAAGCGGGATAATCACATGAACTTACCAGGATGAGTAATTACCATTTGGGTTCTTCTGTGAGCTGATAAGATGTTCCGCAATACGGGCAAGAGACGACAGGAGCCCCGGCAACCATTTCAACATCTTTCGGAGATAGAACACCACCACAAGACTCGCATTTGAAAGTGTCCAAGTCCACGTTGGCCGGGAGATCAATGTTGAGGGTGACATTTTGTTCTGCCTGGGTATCTGGCTTGAGCCGGCCAGCGAACCAAATCAAACCAAATCCGATAGCAACACTGACGAAGCCAGTGATTAGCCACCCGGAATTAAATTCTGTCCCAAAAGCAGCCCAAATGAAAAGTACTCCGAACAACAGAACAATCGCAGCGGCGATGTAGGCAATAATCCTTCCAGCAGTCATAGGTGTCTCCTTTTCCAGCTATTAGTGTACATAGATTATGGTTAAGTCACAAGTGACTTTTGACCATAATTTAAACTTTTAATGTCAGATTATTTTGTTGTTCCTGAAAAACCGGTAAAAAATTGTGAGTGAAACCAAGATTAGAGTTGAATCTTATTCGAATAAAGAATATGAAATGCAATTCATGCGGGATGAGTTGAGCATTTACCAGGGTTCATCGGCGAACCACTCGTCGTCTGTGCGATCCATTTCGAGCATTTCACCGGTGACGACAAAAACGATGCGCTCACAGACATTGGTTACTCGATCTGCTACCCGCTCCAGGTTATGAGCGACCCATAAGAGATGATTTGCTTGATCTGCGGAGGATGGGTTTGAGATCATCTGTTCCATGAGCTCCTGGTAAATGGTGTTAAATAAATTATCAACCCGATCATCTTCCTGGGGAATGGAACGAGCTGCCTCCGCATCTCGTTCAACGAAAGCACGTAATGCACGATGAAGCATATCGATACACACTTCTGCCATAGGCGGGATATGCTTCATAGGTGGAAGTAAATCTTCCTGACCGATGCGGACTGTGATCCGGGCAATCCCCTTGGCGTAGTCACCCATGCGTTCCAATTCTGTAGTCACCTCTAGAATAGCCGTCAGCAAGCGTAAATCGCGCGCCATCGGTTGCTGGGTGGCGATGAGGGTGATTACATTTTCTTCAATCTCGAAATGTTTTTTATTTATTTGCCGGTCTGCAATGTAAATTATTTTTGCTCCGGGGATATCCCTGTTTCTCAAGGAATTTACCGAATCCCTCAGTGCTATTTCAACCAAACCTCCTTGTGAGATCACCTGTGCTAATAGCTCATCTATAGCCCGATCTAATGTTTCGCGTGGAGAAATGGTTGACATAATTCTTTCCTCACTTTTGCCATCTGGCTGGCGATTATCCGAAGCGACCCTCGATGTAATCTGCGGTTTGTTGGACTGTAGGGTGGGTGAATATTTCTTTTCCGGGAGCGTATTCGATTAACTCGCCTTGCAGGAAAAAGGCGGCATAATCTGCTGCTCGGGCAGCTTGCTGGACGGAATGTGGAACAAGGATGATAGTGTAATTGTTTTTTAATTCTTGGAGGGATGCCTCAACCTTGCCTGTTGATATAGGGTCTAAACCTGAGGTTGGCTCATCAAGCAGAAGCACTTCAGGTTCTAATGCCAAACTGCGAGCGATGCATAAACGCTGCTGCTGCCCACCGGATAAATCAGCAGCAGGATCATCAAGCCGATCCTTGACTTCATCCCAGAGCGCAGCCTGGCGCAAGCTCCGTTCTACTGCTTGATTGAGGCGATTCTTATTGCGCTCTCCTGCGACTTCAAGCCCATAGGTTAAATTTTGGCGAATGCTCATTGGCAAGACGACAGGACGGGCGAACACCATTCCAACCCTGCGGCGCAAAGACGTTACATCGAGGTCAGGAGCGAGAATATCCAGGAGTTCGCCAGTATCCGAATATAGAGTTGCTTTCCCCGAAACCTGTTTCACGTTTGCCAAATCATTTAATCGGTTTAATACCCTCAAGAAGGTTGATTTTCCACCTCCAGCTGGACCAAATAAAACGGAAATTGAATTAGCAGGAATATTCAGACTGATATCCTTCAAGGATTCTGTGCCATCTGAGTATTGCAGAATTAAATTTTCTGTGACAATTTTATTGTTGGTATTCATCAATTATCAGATTCCATATAATAAAAAATTCACCATTGGCGGCGAGCCCTGGCGCGGGAGCGCAAAATCGTCGCCACCAAGTTCATTCCAAGCACGAAGATCAGCAAGACCAAAGCAGTACCATATTGGATTTCAGATGACATCCCGGGTACCTGTGTGGAGATTACATAAAGGTGATAGGGAAGTGCCATGGTGGGATCTAGTACAGATGATGGTAAACCGGGCAGGAAAAATACCGCGGCGGTAAATAATATCGGTGCGGTTTCACCAGCGGCTCTCTCAAGACCCAGGATAACACCAGTCATGATTCCTGGTAGAGCCTGGGGCAGTACAATGCGCTGCACAGTTTGCCATTGTGTGGCTCCCACAGATCGGCTGACTACCCGGAAGGACTGCGGTACAGCTCGCAATGCTTCCTCAGTTGTGGTGATGATGACTGGCAGGGTCATGATTGCCAGAGTCAGCGAGCCGGCCAGGATGCTGATCCCAAGATTTAAGAAGATCACAAACAGACCAAGACCAAATAAACCATAAACAACCGATGGTATTCCTGCAAGATTGATGATGGCAATGCGGATCGATTGTGTCCAGCGATTGTCGGGAGCATATTCGGACAAATAAACTGCAGCACCTATTCCAAAGGGTGCGACGATCAGGGCGCAAAGCATGGTCAGGAAAAAAGTACCCACGATGGCGGGCCAGATTCCGCCTGAGCGCATACCATCACTTGGAAAGCCGGTGATGAACTCCCAAGAGAGAGCGGGAGCTCCTTTGTATACGATATATGCGATGATGGCAATAATGGGTATTACAGCCACTATTGCCACCAATCGCAAGAAGAAAAATCCCAGGCGTTGGGTGCGATTACGTCTTTCGGGAGAGTGTTTTGGCTTCATGAAAGGATACGCTCAGAGCGCTTCTTGCGGCGAAATACAAATGTTGAGGCGAAAATATTGACAATTAAGGTGATAATGAACAGCACAATACCGATAAAGAAAAGTACATGGTAATGTGTACTGCCATTAGCAACTTCACCCATCTCGGCCGCGATAGTGGCGGTCATCGTGCGAGTAGGATTAATCACTGTAGAGAGACCTGTCGGCATCATGGGCGCATTACCGGTAACCATCAAGACCACCATGGTCTCTCCAATGGCGCGGCCGATACCTAGCATAATGGCGGTGAGCACCCCAGATTTTGCCGCTGGCAGGGTTACCCACCATATGGTCTGCCATTCGGTGGCGCCGAGCGCCAGAGAAGCATCCCGGTAAGATTTCGGGACCGTGTCGAGAGCATCTTCAGAGATGGAAACAATAGATGGGATCGCAATTCCAGCCAACAGCAGGGCACCTGTCAGGGCAGATAGGCCGGTGGGGAGTGCCAGGATCTGGCGTACATATTGGGATAAGATCAACAAGCCAAGAAAACCCAAAACCACTGAAGGAAAGCCACCCAACAACTCAACGAGTGGTTTGAGGATTTCCTTTGTCTGCGGGGAGGCTACTTCAGCGATATAGATTGCAGTGAGTAAACCAATCGGAACCGCGATAATTAGTGCACCAACTGTGACAACCAGCGAACCCACCAATAAAGGCAAAATACCAAAGTAATCTTCAATTGGATACCACCGGGTTTTCAAGAACTCTGAAAATGATACTTCGGTAATAGCCGGAAAACCCTCGCTTATTAAAAAATAAAAAATCAATACGACGAATAGGATTGCCGAGTATCCGAATACCTTTATTAATCCTGTAATCAGGGATTCGGATTTAATCCTTGGAACTTGCATGGTTCTCCTCTAGCATTAATGTGATCCTTTGAATGTTTTAGAGGGGAAGCTACTTTGTTAGTATCGGAACAAAACCAAGATCGGTCACGATTTCCTGTGCTTGTGGAGTGTAGATCCACTCTAAATAATTTTTGACGAATCCAACAGGTTCACCTGCTGTGTACATGTATAGATCTCGTGCGATGGGATAGGTGCCATCATTCACAGTTTCTGATGAGGGGTAAATAAAATCAGGATCCCCAAGCTGGCTGGCTGTTACTGCGATAACCTTCATGTCTAGGGTGACATAGCCCAAGCCATCATAACCAATCGCATTTGGATTGCTCCGAATCTCCGCCCCGATCACTTCAGATGATGGCAGCAATAGCGTGTCAGTCGAGAACAGTGTTTTATCATTCTTGTCTCCCAAACGCAAAACTTGCTCAAGAAAATACACGTGAGTTCCGGAGTTGGTTTCTCGTGAAAGACGAACAATTTGCCTATCTTCTCCACCCAATTCCTGCCAATTATTGATCTTACCAGAATAGATATCGGAAAGCTGCTGCAGGGTAAGCTGGCTTATTGGATTGTTTGGATTGACAATGACCGCGATTGCGTCCCTGGCGACAATAAACTCGACTGGTTCTATTCCATTTGCCTGGGCATTGACAATTTCTTCAGACTTGATTTTTCGGGAGGCGTTGGCAAGATCTGTCGTTTTATTAATCAAGGAAGCGATACCGGTGCCAGAGCCACCACCTGAGACCGATAGATTTGATTGCGGATTGTCCTTCTGGTACTGCTCAGCCCAGGCGAGTGCCAGGTTGACCATGGTATCCGAACCGACGTTATTAATATATTCATTTGAATCAGCGGGGGAAGTTTCATCGTCACCTGTTCGGGGAGAACAGGCTGTGGTTACCAGCACAATTAGAATTAACAGCTGTATAACTTTAGATTGCATCCAGATGATTATAGCAACACTTTATTTAGCAATCAAGGAATTCGAGCAATATGGCAGTAAATTTCGATTAGAATTAAACGCATGTCCAATAAAGCCCTTTCATTCCAGATTGCGGATCTCGATTTCTATTATGGCTCGTACCAGGCTTTAATTGATATCAATCTGGAAATTAAAACTCGTATGGTGACTGCTTTAATTGGTCCTTCGGGCTGTGGAAAATCGACTTTCCTGCGCTGTTTGAACCGCATGAACGATACTATCCCCGGTGCAAGGGTAGATGGTCAAATATTGCTGGAAGGGGATGACATTTATGCCCCCAATGTCGACCTGGCCGATCTACGTCGAAGGGTCGGCATGGTATTTCAAAAACCGAATCCATTCTCCAAATCGGTCTTCGATAATGTGGCTTTTGGACCCAGGGTTCTTGGACTTGTACAAGATAAAACCCATCTGGCCGATCTCGTGGAAACCAGCCTGAGAAATGCAGCCCTTTGGGAGGATGTTAAAGATAGTTTGGATGAGGATGCCCTCGGCCTATCATTAGGACAGCAGCAGCGTTTGTGTATTGCACGTGTTTTGGCAGTTGAGCCACAAGTGATATTAATGGATGAACCCGCTTCCGCTCTCGATCCGATCGCGACGGGTAAAATCGAAGAGCTGATTGCCATTTTAAAAGAAGATTATACGATTGTTATCGTGACTCATAATATGCAGCAAGCAGCCAGGGTTTCAGATGAAACCGGATTATTCTGGTTAGGAGAGCTGGTTGAGTTTTCTGCGACCGAGGCTATGTTCACCCGACCACAGAATGAACTCACCGAGGATTACATCACCGGGAGAATGGGTTGATGGAAAAATCCGAAAAACAATAAATTTGAAGGAAATGGTAGTCTATTCATACCTGGCAAGCAAGCCAGGTATTTGTATTGAGATTTCGTCCCGAACTTGACGGAATTTATTGAGTACCTCCTGCTCATTACCTTTGAATGCAGCTGGATCTTCAAAGGCCATCTGGACTTGTGGATCTGATCGCAGCCAAACCGGGCAATCCTCCGTTGCGGAATCACACACGGTCACTATCAAGTCAAAATCATCCCCTGAAAAATAGGAAGTACCTTTTGACCTGCCTTGATGATCGATTCCAATTTCGTTTAATACTGCAATTGCCTTTGGATTTACATAGCCGGTAGGTCTCGTGCCTGCACTAAAGGCTCGCCAGCGATCTGAAAGCCTCGCGTTGACAATCGCTTCAGCCATTTGAGAACGGCATGAATTGCCGGTGCATAAGAATAATACTTTCTTGGGGGATTGAAGCCGGGTCATTGTTGCAGATATTAAGGTTTATATTTTTCAAATAAATTCATCTCATCGTCTGTTCGATCGAGCTCCCGCATCTCCCCTGTAACCATGTAAATTGTACGCTCGCATATATTCATTACCCGGTCAGCCAAGCGTTCAAGATTGTGTGCAGCCCATAAGAGAAAATTGGCTCGATCAATAGTGGATGTATCCGCGATCATGTAGGTTACCAGTTCCCTGTAAACTTGGTTGTAAAGCCCGTCTATTTGATCATCTTCTTTTGGGATTTCTCGTGCTGTTTCGGCATCACCGGCAACGAATGCCCCCAATGCGCGGTGGAGCATATCCAGGCCGAGGTCTGCCATGCGCGGAATATCAATTAGAGGCTTGATCAATGGTTCCGTGCCCAATAAAAGATTGATTTTTGCGATTCCTTTTGCATAATCCCCCATTCGCTCCAGTTCAGCGCTAATTTCGATAACAGCCGCCAGCAAGCGCAGGTCTTTTGCCATGGGTTGCTGAGTGGCGATCAGGGTGATGCAGCGATCCTCGATCTCAAAATGCTTTATGTTGATCTCTTCGTCTGCGAGATACACGTTCTGTGAAGCTGCTAAGTCGCGTTCCTTTAACGAGGAAACTGCAGTGCGTACAGCGTCTGCGACCATATCGCCTAATACGAGTAATTCATCCAGCAATGCCCGTAGGGCGCGGTCAAGGGTTTCTCTGGGGTTCAAACTTGACATATTTTTATCTCCCTTTGTGAAAACAAGTAAATCAAGCGAACTATATAGTAATACATATTCCTGGTACTAACCGGATTTGTATGGCAAACTATTTTAAGATTGCCTTGGATTAAGGCAAAATAGTTGTCCGGATTTTTTCGGACAAAGT
>JALHTN010000205.1 GCA_022865865.1 Anaerolineales bacterium | reverse complement strand
TTCAAGACCCAAGTGATATACCTCTGCCCCCGGAGGAAGTGCGGATAAGAGAATTGCGCGCCGAACCATTACCAGACCAACGGCGAGTACGCATCTACTTAGAGATCACTCCCTTTCAGCAGAAACCTAATTGTGAAATTACGGTCTTTACAGCGGCTGGCAGCCTCGCCGCCAGTTTATCCATAATCGAATCGATTGATCCAAAGATGGAGTTTACTGTTCACCTGAAAGGTGAACAACCCGCTGGCGAGTACTTCGTTTCTTTGGAAGTATATTATTTCGAAGAACAGCAATCCACACAGGATCCAAATAACGAACCAGAAGGCGAGGCCCATCAACTTCCTGAGCGTGTCAAACCAGTTGACCAGCGCCAGATTCCTTTTACGATTGCTAGCCTCCAGGATCATGAATAATTGAGTCCAACCCCAATCTCCTGGCATAGTACTTCTTAAATGAAACCCCTTCTTCGATTACGTAGATTTGTTAAGCCTTACTGGAAACAGGTGCTGCTGGCACTGTTAGCCCTGATTTTCATGACCTCGATCAGCCTATTCATCCCTTTAATCATTCGCCAGGTCATCGACCAGGGATTGATGAACAAAGATGCTCAGCTGTTGGTCTCTGCTGCCCTTATCCTGCTGGTGATTGGTATTGCCAGCGCGATATTGCTTTTCTGGCAGCGTTACCTGACTGAGCGCATTGCTGCTCAGGTTGGTTACGACCTGCGAAATCAGATGTACGACAATATCCAACGCCTCAGCTTTACCTACCATGATCATGCCGAAACCGGGCAATTGATCAGCCGCACCATCGAAGATGTACGCGCTATTGAACGCTTCACCGGTAATGGCATCGTTGATTTGATACACCTCTTCTTATTATTTATCGGAATAGTCGCAGTGCTTTATACAGCCAACCCTCGTTTGGCTACCATTGCCTTGCTGCCGATGCTGCCGCTGGTATTAATCACCACAAATTTCGGCCGCAAAATTGGTGACTATTTCTTAGCCGTGGATAATTCTTTAGGTGAATTATCAACCCGCATCCAGGAAAATGTTCTTGGTGTACAAGTCGTGCGTGCCTTCGCTCGAGAACCATATGAGATTCAGCGTTTTAATTTTACCAACCGCATTCTCTACAATGCTCGCATTTCAGTCATCGGTGAATGGTCCAGGATTATGCCCACTTCGCATTTTCTGGTCATCTTGAGCACAATTTTGATTTTGTGGTTTGGAGGTCAAATGGTCATCGCTGGCGAGATGACCATTGGTGAAATGGTTGCTTTTAACAGTTATTTGCTTATGCTGGCAGAACCTGCTCGCCAGCTCACCTGGATTGTGAATATGGCGGGTGAGGCAGTCGCTGGGGTTAACCGTACTTTCGAAGTGCTCGATCACGAACCTGCCATCCGAACACCATCCAAAGCGATCGTTCTGCCTCAATTATCAGGCTGGGTAAAGTTCCACAATGCCTCCTTGGCTTACCAGGGAGAGACCTCCCACGCTCTTCATAATATCAATATCAATGTTGAGCCGAACCAGGTAATCGCACTCATCGGTGCTACAGGATCAGGAAAGACCAGCCTGGTCAACCTGATCCCCCGCTTTTATGACGTCAACCAGGGCGCGGTACTAGTGGATGACATCGATGTACGCAAAGTCGACCTGGTTAGCTTAAGGAAGCAAATTGGTATCGTTCTGCAGACCTCGTTGCTGTTTTCAGTGAGTATTCGTGAAAACATCGCCTTTGGTAGACCTGATGCCGGTGAAGAAGAGATACTAGAGGCTGCCAGGGCTGCACAAGCCCACGATTTCATTCGCTCATTACCGGCAGGATACGACACAGTTGTGGGTGAAAGGGGGGTAACCCTCTCTGGTGGTCAGCGCCAGAGGGTTGCCATCGCTCGCGCATTATTGATGAACCCCCGCATTCTAATCCTGGACGATTCCACTTCCAGCGTCGATATGCAAACAGAACAGTTGATCCAAAAAGCATTATGGCAGCTGATGCAAGGGAGAACAACCTTCGTGATCGCCCATCGTCTATCAACTGTCCGTCGAGCAGATTTGATATTGGTCATGGAAGATGGTCAGATTATCGAACGTGGTACACATCGTCAGCTGATCAACCAGGATGGATTGTATCGAGAAATATGTGATCTACAGCTGCGGGATAGAGAAAAATTCCGTGAAGAAGTCCAGTCACTGGATAGCCCCCCAACCCAGTATTCAGACCCCAGACCGCGTGGTTGGGAGGCTGAATGACCACCTTACCTCCTAACCGAGATGTGATCTTCAAAGGCTACGATCCGGACATCTCCCGGCGTTTGTTTGGATTTCTGCAGCCATACCGCAGGCGCTTTTCGCTGGCTGTATTACTGATGTTGATCAGTTCCGTATCTGCTGTCGCGGGACCTTATTTAGTTAAAATTGCCATTGATGAAGGTATAGGCACGGGATCGCTCACGGTGTTGCGCCAAACTGTGCTCGTTTACCTGGGGATCGCAATCGTCCAGTGGGTGTCTACTTTTATGCGGGTAAACATAATGGCTCAGGTGGGACAATCGATTATCTATGACCTGCGCTCGCAGCTTTTCGAGCATCTTCAGGAACTCTCCCTCAGTTTCTATTCCCACTACAGCGTTGGACGGGTTATTACTCGCATTATTAATGATGTCGGGGTATTGCGAGAATTTATCACCTGGGCATTGCTGGCCGTTGCTCGGGACCTATTCGTCTTAATTGGCATTGTTATTGTGATGGTGAACATGAATCTACGCCTTTCCATGCTCACATTCACCGTGCTGCCGATCATGATTTTTGCAACCACCATTTTTAAGAAATACGCGCGTGAAAATTACCGTCAGGTGCGTGCCGCGATCAGTTGGGTGAACTCAGTCCTGGCTGAAAATATTAATGGTGTGCGTGTCGTCCAGGCATTTTCTCGAGAAAACGTAAACTATCAGAATTTTCATGATGCAATCAACCGAAACAATCTCGATGTAAATTTACAGGCAGCTCGCATCGCCTCCGCCTTTCCAGCTGTGATTGATTTTCTAGGTGCAGCAGCGACGGCCCTGGTAGTTTGGATCGGAGGCATGTTAGTAATTAACAGCAATCCTGGTGCAGCAGATGCGATCACCCCTGGTGTGCTGGTTGCTTTCCTTCTGTATATCAACCGTTTCTTCGATCCCATCCGTGATTTAAGCCGCCGGTATGACTCCTTCCAATCAACCATGGCAGGCAGTGAGCGCATATTTGCATTGATGGATGCTCATATTGAAGTCCAGGATGGCCCAGATGCTTTCGAACTCCCTGAAATCAAGGGCGAAATTTTCCTGGACGGAGTGTCTTTCCACTATCAAGATACCGAACCGAGTGACCAAGACCCTATGGTACTCGAAGATATCAACATCCAAATCCCAGCTGGGAAAACAATAGCATTGGTTGGTGAGACGGGAGCAGGCAAATCCACGTTGATCAAGCTCATTGCCCGTTTCCACGACCCTACCGA
>JALHTN010000204.1 GCA_022865865.1 Anaerolineales bacterium | reverse complement strand
CAATCCAAACCGGTACAGTAAAGCATCTATTGTGTCTACTAATTCAACTCGTATCCCTTTAAGAATGGCAAAACCAAGAAAATAGGAACAAAGTAGGATTACAGATACCCCCCACATCCCCAATAACCCTCTCTGGAGTGCCTCTGCAAAATAGCTAGGTGGAAATTCCCATCCACCTGTCTGGATCATCCGCCAGATCGAGAGCAAAACTGAATTTAAAGAATGGTTTTCCTGAATCCACAGGACAGGTCCCCAAGTGAACAGGTTCCAGACCTGTCGATAATAGAATGCCAGTGTGATCAGCGCGAAGGCCATCCACAGGAAAAACCCAATCTTTTTGAGACCAAACTGCGTTTTGGCGATTATCTTTATGACCACTTTTTCTTGAGTTTCAGTGATTCCTCGCATTTAGCCACTAATTCCGCAGAAATCTCTGGATATGGAAAAGATGGATCTTCTGCAAACGCCTTTACCAACTCCAAACTTAAGTTATTTACCAGGTACGGTCGCAGATGAGCGCCACGCACCCGCTCGTTTCCAGGACTGTAAGGGATCCGACCGATCTCAGCCTGGTTAATGCTCAACCGGACCTCATCGGGGCGATATTCGTCAAGGATCAACTCCGATTTGGCGATCCCCTTTGCCAGGTTAATATCGACAACCAATCTTGATTCACTATGAGCAGCTGGATCATTCAAAAAGTTTCTCACTTTTGTAAGATTGGGTAATTCGGTTGAAACACCACGCCAGTACCAGTATCCCATCAAACCATTCAATAATCGCAGCCACATCATATACCACCGGATTCGCTCAAAAAAATCCATTTGCTTTCTAATAAAATCTGCAATCAAATCACCAATTATTGGCCAATGAAAGGCAAGTATTTTAAACACACGGCTTGGTGGCAGAGAGTGTTTTTGTAATTTGTCCATCAGCAATGTAGATCTCAAGAATGGGTAGAGCCTTCCAATCTGAACATCAGCAACCCCTTCGTCATACTTTCGCTTAAGAGCCTGGTGTAATTCACTACGTTCATGATGATACCCAATAGCTTCGATCGAGTGAACAAACTCAGCACCTGCTTGAAGCAGACGGATACCTAATTCATAATCTTCGTGGCAACGGAAGCTAGTGTCGAACCTGCCTACTTCGTCGAATAATTCGGGGTGTAGAGAGAAATTTCCACTCACCAAATCGGTATAGCTAAATCGATAACCTGGAAGGCGCATATTCTGAAAAGTAATTTCCCACCATTCGAGTAGTTCTGAGCGAAAGTACCCGGTCTGGGTTTTGAGCAATGGTGGGTAATAGCCAATCACTACTGTGCGCCCACTTCCCGAATGGGATCTGATATGAGCTGCTAAGAATAGGGGTTGGGGTTCAATATCATCATCAAGGAAAACCAGCAGATTTCCACTGGTTTCCTTTGCGCCAACATTGCGCGCCATTGCTTGACCTTGACCCGATTGTTCAATCAAGATAATTTGGAGCGTTTCCTTGAACAACTCAACAATATCAGCTGTATTATCTGTGCAGCCATCGGCGACCACAACAACCTCAAAATCATCAGGTGAGATGGTTTGTTGTGTGAGAGCAGTAAGAACTTTTTCAAGAAGGTTGCTTCGATTATGAGTTGGAATTACCACGCTCGCAATTGGTGAATTGGAGGATAACTGTGCTTTAATCAATGCTTACTAACTCATTTTCTCTTCGTGATAGGTAATATGCGCGGGGACCCGAAAGACAACCGCGCAATTCATTGACCAGCAAATCTATGGGTGTGCTGTTTGGAAAATGCAGGAAGGATTTAAATAGCGCTGGGAGTTGGTACCCAAAGAACCAATTTCCAGCTGCATAAAATACTCCCCACTCATTTTCCTGGACAAGCTTGCCTGTCCAGTATGCGTAAGTGCCGACCCCATAGCCATACAGCACATGGCGTAATTCTTCCCAGGTTCTGCGATGGCGGTGCCAGGAGAGAGCTGCAGGTTCATAAACGATCTGAAACCCATTGGCTATTATGCGGTAAAACAATTCTGTATCTCCCCCAGAAAGGGTTGGTGTCCCAGCATCAAGAACTTCATCGAATGGCCCAATCAGGTCGAGTACGCTTCTTCGCAGAGCCATATTGACTCCAGCACCCACGCGACCAGCAGCAAGGTGGTGGAGATTATTCTTATCATAGACTTTGCGAGTGAAACCGCGGTTGAAGGGAGAATAACGCTCAAACCATTGCTGGGCTGCTGTATCTAGCTCTAGGGGCATGGTTAATCCAGTCACACACAGAACCCGGGGATCGCTAAAATTAGGTAACAGTGCTCTTAACCAGTCTGAATCAGGAATGGCATCATCGTCAATGAAGGCGATGATGTCATGGGAAGCTTCCATTAACGCTCGGTTGCGAGCTCTATTTAGGCCTGGGTAATTCTCATATACGTAGCGTACTTGTGAGAAGCTTTGGGTGATATATTTCGTTTCTGGACTCAGGGAGCAGCTATCAATCACAAGTACTTCCTGCCCATCTTCGGGCATACAGGTGATTTCCTCCAAACAGCGCTTTAAATCCTCCGGCCGGTCGCGGGTGCAAATAGCGATTGTTATTTTTTCTTTCTGGATATCGGTCTTGGGCCTGCTATCCAATTCCAACTCATCTTCCAGCCAGGCTTGCCAAAAAGGGAATTCTACTGAATTAAGGATAATTCTCTCCAACCTATCCCTATTCATGCTTCTCCCATTTAAATTTAGCTGAACTTGACCGACTGGTCTGTGCTTGTAACGAATTAAGGCCAATGCTTGCTTCTGTTCATTGGAACCACCGATTTCATCAGGTAGATTGACAAAGTCTAGATCCAGTACGGCAACTGGATCAGCGAAATTTTTCTGGCTGCGATTAAATTCAAATGTCTCATTTGAATAAAGCCATCTGACCAAAAAGATCATCTGCAAGCTTCCCTGTAGGATGGCAAAAGCCAGTAAAATTGATAATGGGTGACCTTTCACAAACACTGAATAAGTTGTTCCCAGAGTCAGGAGGATCAGCGTAACAGCTTGTGGCAGTAACCACAGTGGGTTGAGCTTGCCACCTTTGCTCTTTGGTGTAGGCCGGAAATCTAAGGGTATACGAAGCAACGCCATGCCCCAGGAAAGCATGTAAATTGGCCAGGTGCTGTACACGAGCGCGACGGCTCGTGCCAATGAAGTCTTTGGTGAGCTATGGTGCCGGTAGAAGCGGAAGGCGAGATGTCGGATCAGCACATCCGCAATGGCAAGTGGGGTGATATGGATCAAGTAATCATGGAAGGAATATCTAAGTTCAGGTCCAGCGAAGATCAGTATTCCTATTGTGGCAAACAGGTGGCCAGCCACTACCGGTCCAATCCAATATTTGGTCATGCGCACAGAGTAAGAAAGGCGCTGTCCCCAAGAAAGTCTCAAGAAGAGGCGCGGGTAAGCGGTCAACAGCAATTCGAAAACGCCGCGCGCCCACTTCAACTGCTGTATAAACCAAGCAGAAAAACTCGGAGGAGCAATCCCTGGAGCCAATGGTTCGGCGATGTAAGAACTTTTCCATCCGGCTGCATGTAGCGTGATGGAAGTTGCCAGATCCTCAGCCAGACCGGGTTGATAGCCACCGATCGACCTCAAGGCGGAGCGGCGGATTAATGCGTTGCTGCCCATCAGAGTTGCGCCTCCGATGCCATCCGCCCCGAGGGAAGTGGGATTATAAAACTCCAGGCTGGTCTCGATCGCTCCTTCTGCTACCCAGCTATCCTTTTCATTATTGAAGGTTAACATGACTTGGACGAAACCTATCTCTGGATCAGCAAAATACCCTAGACTGCGCTCAAGAAAATCCATCTCGGGCACATGATCGATATCAAAAATCACTACAATATCGCCAATTGTCTGTTCCAGTGCGGCATTGATATTGCCGGCTTTGGCGTTCTTGTGGCCTTCACGGGTCAAATAGCCCGCCCCGAGGCGGTTAGCCATGACTGCTAGCGCCGGTTCGTGCCCGTCGTCCAGCAACCAAGTTCGATGCTCGCCTTTCATGGTGCTAGCCGCCGAGAGAGTCCGCTCCACCAGATCGTGTGATTCATTGCAGACAGTCACAAACACATCAATTGTTAACCTCTCAGGCCATGGTAAGGCTTTGATCGGCGGGTGAACAAATAAATACAGCATCCAGTTGCCGACGAGTTGGGTTCCTGCATATAGAGCGGCAAAGACAAACAGTATTACAATCCAGGGCGATTGCAAACGATCGTCAATTAACCACCAACTAAAGTAGTAAACCAAGGCGAGGAATCCAATGAGGATAGACACACGCAACAGCGATGCTTTTAAACCCGGGATTGCTCCTGCCAGCTTGACCTGGAAAGGGAGTTTCTCCTTTTGTGGTTGTCGATTCTGATTCATATATTTTCCTCGATGCACATATTATTGGTTTATATTCACAGGATCGAATAAGTAAACTCGCATTTTGAAGTTGCGCGCTTGAACATGTACATCAAATCTTGCTTGTTCTCGAGTATTCTCTTTAATCCACGAAAGCATTTGCGGCTGAAGTTCAGCAACATTCATATCTTCAATAATCCACACCCGATTGTGTCCGTTGAAAAGAGGTGGCTCCCAATTGTAAAGAGATTTAGTTTGTTCATCTAAGTAATAATCGCTAATATCGGTGTTGGAGGAGACGACGATGTCACCGTCCTGGCGTTGCGTTTCGATATAATGCATGGCTGCCTTCCAGTTATCACGATTGCCATTCTGGTATTGAAAATATAAGATATCTTCGCTGAAAGAAACCAGAATAACCAGCATAAGAGCTCCAAATGCCAGAATGCGTCCCAATCCTTCAATGTTCCTGAAGAGCTCACGTATAGCTAGCGCTGCCAGCAGCAGCCAACTGGTTAAGGTGATAAACACATAGCGATTTGCGGCATAATGGAAAGTGGATAATACTACAATCGCAGCCAGCGGTAAGAAAGCGTTTAAGCCAAACAAGAGAACGCCACGGTTTTTTCGACTAAACCAATACAAGAACCCGAAAGCAGCGATAATCACGATCGGTAAACCAATGTAGTACACCGTACCTGCCAACATCCAGAAGGGATTGGTGTTGATGCGGCCAAACCCGCCAAACCAGGCTCCCAGGTTCGCCAAGTAGGGGCCAGCGAAAAAGATACCTGCAATGGCAGCCGGTGCAATAATCAAAACCAGGTTTCGCGGCCGAAAGCCTTTGGGTTTTTCGAAGGGCAGCAGCCATATCAGTACCAGGTAGACCCCGATAACCGGAACAAAGAACAGGGCGATCAACCGCTCCCGAGCTGCGAATCCAAATAGGAGTAGGGATCCTACCAGCAGCCAGGGGCGATCCTCCTCCATTGCGATATGAAAAGCCAGCAACCCCATGCTGTAGAACAAAAGCAATAGAATGTAAAAACGGGCATTTTGCGACCAGTACAAATGCCACGGGGAGATCGCAAGAAATATGGCTGCGAGGAGCGCTGTCCCGGTACCGAACATTCTGCGCGTCGGATAGTAAGTTAGGGGGATGGTTAGAATACCGATCAGGGCTGGGACCAACCGGGCGTTCCATTCACTGACCCCGAGATAAGCCGTTGTTAAACGGATTAGGTCGGTTGCCAATGATCGACGTAAAAAACTGTAATTGAAACCATCTTCCTTTGCACCTAATGTAAATGCCTCATCTCCCCAGAAGCTCCATTCTCCCAACTTGTAAAAACGTAATCCGGCAGCGATTACAATAATTATTACCAATATAGTTATCTCAATTAACCATCTTGGTATCCGGAGACTAGACATTCGAATTAACATTTTGGATCTGGTTATCATCTCGGACAATACCTATAAAATAATACTAATGCTCAGCCAAATAAAGGAAACCGGTCATTTCTAGGACCGGTATGTTCTGCCCCTTATCACGGGAGAACCTGCTTTGAAGATCGAATACAACCAAGTTATCGCAGATGTGGGATTGGTTATTCATTCGACCACTTCAAGGGACAGGCGTTTCTGTATAAATAAACGTTTTTTTATCCTGATTGTTACTATTATTTTATGAAATAATGGTCCGGAAGAGTGCTTTCCTTGCTCGTAGTCCATTTTTGGTATAAAATTAGTGTGAATTTTACCCAGATTGGCCTTGTATAAATATAGGGGCCCGTAGCTCAGCGGCAGAGCGGACGGCTCATAACCGTTTGGTCGTAGGTTCGAATCCTACCGGGCCCATATTTTGTTAAGGGTTTAAGGTGCTATGATGTTTGTTAACCAAGAGGGGCAATCCCACGAAATCGTATTTTCAAACCGAATTTGATTATTCGGAATAAAAGCAAATTTCTACACGGAGAAATAATCATGGCTTCAACACCAACTAAATTGCAGACTGCTGCCGACATCCCGCTGAGTCTCTTCACGCCCGACGAGATGGACACCTGGCTCGGGAAGCTGACCTACGTCGACGGAGCTCCCACGGATGACACAATCCAGAAGGTCTACGACAACCTCGACTTCGTGCGCGCGCTCGAAGGCTACATGGATGCCCACCAGGGGGCCTCAGTCGCCGCCCTGCTGAAGGGATTTAGGGAGGCCGGGGCCGAGGATAACGACATCATCATCTTTTCGGAACTGATGGATTCGCAGTCACTGTTCCTGACAGCCAACGCCGACACGGTCTACTATGTCGGCAGCATCAACCTCCAAAATGGGCCGATGGTCTTCGAGTCACCGCCCGATGCCCTGGGTGTGATCGACGATATGTGGTTCGGTCACGTCATCGATTTCGGGCGCCCTGGCCCAGATCGCGGGGCTGGTGGACGCTTTTTGCTGTTGCCGCCGAACTATGATGGCTCACTCCCCGACAGCGGTTTCCATGTCGCTCAGTCCCGTACAAACCGGGTGCTGGTGCTGGGCCGCAGCTTCCTGGTGGATAATGACCCCAGGCCCGTGGTCGAGATCATTAAGAAAAGTATCAAAATCTACCCATACACCCCTGGCGGCTATGGCACGAGTATCAAGACGCTGCTCCTGGGTGAGGTCCAACCCGGAAAGCCGGCCTCCATCACCCCAGTCAAGTTCATCGAGGGAAGTGGGCTGGCCTTCAATACGATCCCGCCGAGTGACGACACCTATTTCGATCTGATTAATGAGCTCGTGCAGGAGGAGCTGGAGGGATCGTTCGACCCCGAGATTATGGGCGCGCTGGCTGCCATTGGCATCGTCAAGGGCCAGCCCTTCGAACCCGATGAGCGCATGCGGCGCATTCTCGGCGACGCAGCGGCCGTGGGTAACGCCACCGGACGTACCCTCAACGGCTCCCATCGCGGGACCCCAGAAGAGGACTTTTCCTATTACCCGGGATCGGCCTGGTACAACATGCTGTTTCTGGGCGGCTTCTCCTTTGACACCCCACCGCCGGCGGTGACCAGCGAAGGGATCAAGCCCTATCCGCCTGTCGGCCATCGCCGCCTGGCCTCTCGCTTCGCGATGTTCCACTGGGCCACCGGGATCACCCCGGCAATGTGCATGCGGCTGACAGACGTCGGCTCACAGTATCTCATCAGCGGCCGGGATGCGGACAAGAACTACTTTGACGGCGACAAAACCTATAAGTGTACGCTGCCGCCCAATATTCCCCACAACAACTTCTGGTCGTTCACATTGTACGATACCCAGACCCGCTCCATGCTGCGCACGCCGCAGCGCTGGCCGAGGGCCGGCAGCCAGTCGTATCCATCTCCGGCCGCGGTCCCGAACGCCGATGGGTCAACAGACGTGTACTTCGGTCCGGAGGCGCCGGCGGGTAAAGAGAGCAACTGGATCCAGACCGTCCCCGGCAAGGGGTGGTTCATAATCCTGCGTCTCTATAGCCCACTGCAGCCGTTCTTTGATAAGACCTGGCGTCCTGGTGAAGTCGAGTTGGTTTAAATATTTACTCTCACCCCGTCGCTGGCGCGACTCCGGTATTCAGAAAGTTTCTGGAAACATTACTATAATCGAGGGAGAACGCATT
>JALHTN010000203.1 GCA_022865865.1 Anaerolineales bacterium | reverse complement strand
TCCCAGGATTGTGGGATGGGCAGGCCAAGTTCATCTGTCAATGCGGTATTAACGCAGAAGGCAGTCACATATGCATCCACACCCACCCAGGCAGGCGGATCAGCGGTGTCTTTAAATTGGGGAAGAATCTCATCCTGACCTTCCGGAGAATATGGAACCAGCATACCTTCCTCATCAAAGATCATCATGCTCGTGGCCGCCACTCCCCAGATCACATCCGCTTGTGGATTGTCCTTTTCCGCCAGGAGCCGGGCGGTCAAATCACCAGTTGAAAGCCGCAAAACCTCCAGCTGCAGATCGGGTAGGGCTGCCTCAGCAACTGGCAGGTACTCTTCGATCTCTTCATTCTCTTTTGCGGTGTAAATTATGATGTTTTCTTTTTCTGCTTGACCACCGCCGCAAGCGCCAAGGATTAGTGCCATGACCATTGCTAGGACGAATATTAAATAAAATTTTCGGTTTTTCAACATCTCATAATCTCCTCAGATTGAAAGTGAGTATTTTTGGATCAGCTGGCGCCACACCTCCAGCGCTCTTGGTATGCTGGTAGTACATGCCATCAGATTAGCGGTTGGTGATTGGTTGAGAAAGCGTTCACCTCCTTCGTTTACTTTTTATGATCGGATATTGACGACATCACTTGACATGCTTCAGCAAAGCTGCTGCTTGTATTATAAATCAGGAAGCATCAAGGATTCAGACATGATATTTCTAGTTGATTCTGCACATATGAATCCAAATTGCCAGAGATCCTATCAGTGAAAGCAGATTTCACATTTAAATACCGTGGAGTTATTATTGTCATGTAAAAGGGTGATCGCTTGGTCTCCGCTAAAAAAATTGTAGCATCCTCAAATCCGGAAGTCAATTGACCTATGTCACTTTAATTTATTTGGATGAATCAAATTTACTTTTCCTTTTGCCTGCTTCTTAGTCCAGACGATCACTGTTTGATTCAATCTACATCCAGACAAATTACCTTTTTCCATTCATGTGAATCCTGATAAATTATCCTCGTGTAGTGGACATGTGATAGAAAATACCTGGCAGATACAAATACCTGCCAGGTAATGAAATGCTTCAAGTGATTCTTTTACTCGACAGGGATCTCCTGGTAGACCTTGTTGACATCAATACCCTGGCTTCTGCGGTAGGCGCTGAAGCCCAGGTAAATTGCCAATGCGAGGGCATAGTTGAAGATCATAAAGAGCATCGAGCTGGAATTCTGCCAGCCAATACCATATAGGAAATCTGGGTCCCATAACCATTCGATCAACAGCCAGTCCAGGAACAGGAAGAATATGAACCCGGCAAAAGTGATCAATGGCACCTTGTCACCACCCAGGATGCGTTTTCCGATGTAGTAGAGCAACCATAAAATCACCACCGTGTTGACCACGGTCAAAATGGCGACTACGATGGCCATCAATATGGAGAGTGTATCCAGGCCTGCCAGGTTGGTTAAGGCTGAGTAGCCGTAGGTGAATGATTGGTAGATCATATAGACACCACCAACCAAAAACAGCAGCAAACCCAGATAGCCGAGCCAGGAAGGGGTTTTGTATTTGGCGATTGGCGACCCTTCATACACATCCTTTGATCGCCAGGGCAGGATCATCGCAGCTACAGTTGTACCCAGGAAGGTAAGGGCGATAACGAGGGTCGCATCCAACACCAGGGTTTGGAACCCCAGGTAGTTGTAAGCGAACAAAAATGCAACCAACATTCCAGGGATGACCATCAAAAGTAAGGCGACGATGGGCGTCCTTGTTCTGGGTTCGACATACGAGACGGCTTCGGGCAGCATGCGGTCAAAAGCAGCCGCGAAGATTACCCGGGTTGAGCTCAGGAAGACGGTGCCAGACCAACCGAACCACCACAGGCTCATCAGCAAGATGACCAGGAACATGACCGCCCGGCTTTGAATCATGAAGGTCGCGAAGAGGGCCGGGTAAGGCCAGAACGGCAGTGGAGGCTGCACGTCTGTATAACCCCAGGCGTAGTTCCAGAAAGCACCATTGGCGTTGTTGTACCAATCCCAGCCCAGCGATTTAGAGATCAAAGCGAAGAAGATCAGCGCTCCAACCGCGGTAACGATCACTGCCGAGGTCATGCCCCAGAAATTGCGTTTGAAATCGGTTGCACCGCGCACCTCGCCGTATAGCGTGGAGCCCCAATTTGGCCACAGATTGAAAAAGACGACCATGGGGATCAACGCCAGACTGGCTCCTAAAGCGATTTCATTCAAGGGTCCCGCTACCGTACCAGCTTCCTGACCTGCGGTGTATGTCTCGGCATACAGGTCGGTGCTTTCGGTACCAAACATCTCGGGGACGATGGCATTGAGGTTATTTACGAAGGTCTCCTGGTTGCCGACCAGCAGCAAGATGAAGACCAATACCAGACCTACCACACCACCCCAGAAGCAAAAACGCTGTATCCGGGCATACCACTTCATCCCGATGGCGATATAAATCGCTACCAAAACACAAAGGATAAGGGCTGCCACAAGAATCCCATTGCCACCTTCGGTAAACCATAAAGCAGCACTTTGCTGACCGGCAATTGCCAGCAGGGGGGTCAGGACTTGAAAACGAAGCATATCTGCGTACAACGGTACCCACAGCCAGAGGATGAACCACCAGCCGGTGATAGCCAGCACGAAACCTACGCCGCGACCTAAAATGCGGCTCTGCCAAACGTAATCGCCTCCTGCACGGGGCATTGCAGAGATCAGGCTGGCATAAACGATCACTTCAAAGATCGTAAAGATACCGCCAACCACGACTGCAGTTGCCAGGTTACCTTCAAAATAGTAGCAATATGAGAAGATGTAAAGACCAAGGGTGATTAGGTTGATAGAGAAAGTGGCATAGATGAATGCATCAAACATGGACCAGGAGCGTACCAGACCGCTCGCCTTGCGAACGAATAAGGTGACTTCACTCATGGTAATCCTCCTTCAATAGTTGGCGTCTGAAATCTATGGGATTCCACGGATGACAGACATTATGGATAAAACGGTTGAAATCATGTAATTGGATCAGGATAGCCACATATCCTTATAGTATCCGACCTCCTTTCGGCTTCCGAGCCTGAAGCCAGAGATAAACTCCTTTACTGATTCCCTGTACAATCGTCAAGGAAATCCCTCCATAAGTTTCGAATGTTAAAGTTCTTTAGTTTTGAAAATAATATTCCTAAGGTTCACCCAAAATAATTAACCCGTGGTTAATATATAAGTTCCGATTTTCTTGGGTTTCAGGTCGACGACCGCGCCGTGCAGAATCCCCTGCTCGTACATGCTGCCCGGGTTTATGCACAGGGTACGCTTGTATTTACGGGTGCCTTTGCCCTCATGGATATGACCATGCAAACCCAGCAAGGGTTTATATTTTTCAATGACATGCAGCACTGCCTGGCTACCCACGGGAATCAGGGCGCGTCCAGCGTGAGTTGGTCGCAAATCTTTGGTTAATTCGGGTGCCTCATCCAAACCGCTGCCGTAGGGGGGCGGGTGTAAATTGAACACTGCTGTGCTGGGATCCTTGGATTTTGCGATCACAGCCTCGATCCGTGCTTCCAGGGCATCATCCGGTTCTTCCCGGTGTGTATCCCAGGGGGTGGGGTTTGACCAACCAGAGCTGATCATCTCGTGATGTTCGGACAATTGAATCACCTGGCCTTCAACATGGGTGACGGATTTTGAGCTTGCGATCACATCATCCACCTCAAATATATCATCATTGCCTGGACAGACATAACAGCTGATCCCGGTCCCTGCCAGCTTTTCATCAGCGTATGCCATCCAACGCTCTAAAGTCTTGATCACCTGCTTTGCAAATAGGACGTCAGAGCTCCCCGGAGTGCTTGAGATCTCATTGACTTCATCTGGATTGGTTACATATGGATAATATCCACGGTTCTGTATGGTTGCCGCCATCTCAGCGACTTCATCCTGCCCATTTAAAATGGATTCCTGCTCCAGCAAGGTGACCTTGTATTTATCATCACCCTGGGCAATAATCGGCACGATGGCTTTGCCGGTCATGTCACCACCCAGGATCAGAGTATCAACTTCGTAAAATTTTGCACCGCTGATAAATTTCTTCCAACAGATCTCCGAGCCATGCACGTCCGTGGCATAAAAAAGTTTCATAAGGTCATCCTTTTTTGTTTCATACCTGGTTTACCGGCTTAGTTTTGCAAAGGACTTTTAAGATGGCTATCTCACCCTCAGTTTAGCATCAAGATTTGGAAAGGTAAAGTAAATATCAAAGTAAATATCAAAGTAAAATTATTCTTCACCAGCCACAGCCTCCAGCCACTCTTCAAAATCTGTGGAATCCATTTTTTTAGTTGCTCTTCCCCAGCGTTCGATCGCCCAACCCCAAAAATCGTAATCTATGGTCGAAATTTTTGCCTGGATAGCAGCCCAAAGTGCCCAGCCAACATCTGACATGATCATATTTAATTTCATGCGGGCTAACATGGCATTGGAGAGCTCTCCAAAATATGATTTACACAACTCCTGAATCTGGGTTTCGTCATAACCCAATTCCTGGCAGGTGTTGCCCAGTTCAAATGTAGGGTCGTTGTTGCCGCTGTATTCATAATCGATCAGGCGCAGCATTTCCCCGTCGTCTATATAATTTTCAGCTAATAAATCGTTATTGCAGGGGACCGTTGGCAAGGGTTGGATCCCCATAGCCACTTCAATCTGATTTATTGTCGATAATCGTTCAGGATACCCCTCAGGAATAGTAACAGCTTGCTGGTCACAGATATCTAAATAATATTCAGTCAGCCGGAACATGTTAAAGTCAGTCAGGAAGCGGGATCCTGAGTGCAGTATCTTAATAGATTTTGCGACGCGAGCAGCCATACCGGGAGATTGAAGCTTTTCATTGGACATCGTTTCTCCCTGGATGAATTCCAGGACCATGATATTGTGCTCGGGGAGATGGTAGATTACATGCGGGCCGATACCAGATTCAGCTGCAGCTTTGGTGTTGAAATATTCGTTAGCACGATCAACGGCCAGCAATTCAGTGCTTTCACCTGGCACGCGTACAAAATACGGGATTCCTTCAACTTCAATGAGATAATTTGTGTTGGTCAGACCACCTGTCATGGGCGTGATATTCTTTTCCTTACCTTGCCAGGCAGGTAGTTCTTCGATCGCACTTTCTAAATTGATGGGCATAAATATCTCCATGCGCTATCTTTGTGGAGGAGTGCTCCCCGGTCAGGCACGCAAGCGGTCTCCTTTGGGATCAACTAAAATCGGTGTAGATACTTCAGCGGGTACGCGGTTGTCGAAGACATCAATTTCAAAACGGTTGCCAGGCTTCGATAATTCGAGAGGCAGGTATGCATAAATAATATTGCGGTTAACCGTAAATCCAAATCCACCACTACGAACCCGAGAAACTACCTTATTATCTCGGTAAATAGCTTCACCTCCGTAAATGGGGAGATAATCATCTCCAGCGAGGGTCAGGGTGCATAATTTTCGTGAAATCCCCTCGTCTTTAATCTTCAGTAAAGCCTGGCGACCGATGAAATCACCCTGATCTAATTTAACGCAGAAGCCTAGACCCGCGGAGTAAGGATTCTCCATTGGGGTGATATCTGCTGTGAAATATTTATATCCTTTCTCTACGCGTAATGAATCTAGGACTTTATAACCCCCAACCTGGATGTCAAATTCTTCACCAGCTTCCATTATTGCATCCCAGACTTGAACAGTGCGTTCTGGATTGACATATAACTCCCAACCCAACTCGCCGACATAGCTGACACGCTGGGCGAACACTTGGATCCCACGGATATCAATGTATGCTGAGTGGAGATAAGGAAAAGATTCGTTGCTGACATCATCCTGGGTGACCTTTTCCAATACTTTTCGAGCCATGGGACCCCACAATGCCAAGCAAGACCAGTCCGTGGTGACATCCCTGATTTCAACCGGGAGATCATCTGGTTCAGTATGCATTCGCAGCCAGGCTAAATCAGCCGCGATAAAACCAGAGCCGGTTATCGCCCGGAAATAATCATCTCCCAATCGGGTGATGGTCAGGTCTGATTCGATGCCTCCATTGGAATTTAGGAATTGGGTATAAATCGCACTGCCGATCGGCTGATCCATATCATTATCAGTGACGCGCTGTATTAAGGCTAATGCACCCGGTCCTTTCACATCAATCTTGCCAAACGAACTTAAATCATACATACAAACCCGTTCGCGCGTGGCTTCATGTTCTTGTCTGAGCCGTTCAAAGTAAGGTGGTTTCTCCCAACCCCATTTGCGCTGATCTTCTCCAGCCATGCGCCAGGCCTTTCCCGGCTGCAGGTAGAGCACCCGTTCCCAGCCGAATTTTTCCCCAAATACTGCTCCCAGGTCTTGGAGGCGGGTGTGGACGGCACTCATGCGGTATGGTCGTGCCCATTCATATTCATCATTGGGGAAGCGCAGCCGGTAATAGTACTTCACACATTCCCGAGTTCGTTCGATCGTATATGCGGGATTGGAATAATAATTCCCGAATCGAGTGGCACGGAAGCCGTAAATATCTCTCCCCGGTTCACCTTCAATGATCCATTCAGCAAGCAGCTTTCCAAGTCCTCCAGCGCCACCGAAGCCATTCAAGGATACGCCAGCACAAGTCCACAAACCCCGTGTTTCCGGTACTGGTCCAACCATGGGGTGACAATCTGGAGAATAAGCGCCTGGATGGCAGGTGAGTGAGATGATCTCAGCCCTATCCAGAAACGGGAGACGGCGGATGGCTCCCTCCATTAGCTGCTCGAAACGGTCAAAATCTGGTGGTAATGGGCTGCCATCGTGGTCCCAGGGGACACCATCCAACCAGCGAGCTTTGGGATTTGGTTCGTAACCTCCGATTACTAATCCACCGGCTTCTTCTCGCATATACACCAGGTTATCTGGATCGCGCAAGCAGGGAGTGCTGTGAGGAAATTCATTTCCTGGTACAGATTTAAGAGCGATATGTTGGTGGTCGATGGCTGAAGAGGGAATATGAACGCCGGCCAGGGCAGCCACACGTGGTGACCAGATCCCGGCTGCGATGATGACAAGTTCAGTGTTAATCGCGCCCTTATCGGTGAGGACGCGTTTTATGTCTCCATTGGGAGACATTTCAAAGCCTGTAACCAGGGTGCCAGTTGCGATGGTTGCCCCCATTTCTCGTACCAGACGAGCCATACTGGTGGTTGTGGTATAAGGATCCAGATGACCATCACGCGGCAGATAAATTGCCCCGTAAAGCTCTTTATCGGATAATTGCGGCATAATATCGATTGCCTCAGAAGGGGAGATGATCTCCACATCCATACCGATGCCTTTCGCCCGGCTTACGCTGCGCTGCAATTCCTGGAATTGTTCCGGGCTTGAGGCGACACGGATGCTGCCAACATGTTCGAATAAACCTAATTCGCTGTACAAATCGATGCTGTACTTGCGGAACTGCATTAAAGTTTCAGAGGTGGCAAATTGGGTGACCAATCCGGCTGCGTGGGCCGTAGCACCGCTGGATATATCGTGTTTTTCTAATAAGATCAGATCCGTCCAACCCATCTTCGCTAAATGGTATGCAATGTTCACACCGTAAATACCACCGCCAATAATCACAATTTTGGCCTGGTCTTTCATAGGTAGACCTCCGTCGATGGAGCTTTGATGAGAATAGGTAATGATAATTATTAATTTAGTTAAGCGAAAATTTGTGATGGTGAGCAGATAGGTTTATCTGCTCACCATCACATAATCTTGTTCTGTAATCCCTGTTGGTCAGGGACATAATTAATTGATAACGGTCCACTGGAATTTGTGGGCCTATCTGATTTAACCGCTTATTCGGGCGGGATCTCCTTGAAGGCGAAGTCCACATTGATACCGCGCCGTTTTTGTCCTGCTTTGGCCAGGAAGTACCAGACCGCAGAGACAATTAAGACACCCGCAACGACGGCATATGCGAGACTACTGGTCAATCCCAGCTGTGGGTAAAGCATGAACAGCATGACCATGATGATCCCAAACAGGAATCCGATCAATCCGAGAATTGTCACCACCGGGACATTCCCGATTTTGTACTTGGCACCAGGTGAGGCTTCGTAAACCTCCGGGGCTCGGTATGGGAGCAAAGCACCTGCCAGACATGTGATCACGAAGACATAACCACAGGCAAAGGTGACGCCCAGGGTCAAAGTTGCCCAAAATCCATATAAGTTGTAAACCAGGATA
>JALHTN010000202.1 GCA_022865865.1 Anaerolineales bacterium | reverse complement strand
TCACCAATGGTGGGTGGCACCCACTCAATTAGACCAGAACCTGCTTCGATAGTCATACCTAGAGGCGCGCGCAATAAAGTAAAGACCGGTGATGGGTTGCCACTGGCTTGAACTTCATAATGATAAGTCTGACCTTCGAGGGCATTGGTTTCAGGAGTGGACAGAATCTCTGGAGGCGTTGAATGATCGACCCGCAGTAGAAGCACCCAATCCTGAGAATCCGGAGCAAGAAAATCTTTAGGTTCCCCGCCTGTGATATGACCGAACACCAAATTTGATCCATCACGTGGGTTAAACCAGGTGGCTTCATACTTGCTTTCATTTATGCTGAGATCAAGCGTAATCGCTCCCCCTCCAGGTAGATAAATCAGGTAGGTTTCACCACCTTGGGCGAAAACATATCCCAGCCCACTGGTCAGCAGCCCATTCTGGGGACTCATTTCCCAGTAATCCAACGCGCTGAGGAATTTTTTCGCCCGGCCGAGGTCTGCGAAAATGTGCTCATATTCCGGGTATCCAGCACTCCCTAACCGGGTATAAACTTCATAATTTCCCCCACCTGCATATACTGACCAAGCGACATGGCGGAATTTGTCTCTTTCGGTAGAAATCAGTAAGCGGGTTGATTCGTCAAATGCAACCGGAATGGTTTTACCCGAGTCTGCGACTCTCTCAAACCAATCTGCTGCAGCACTGTTTTGAGGTTCACTGCTGGTCTGAAAACTTGTCAGATCAAATCGTGAATCGCCGAGAAATGGCTCCCAATTGGTTAACCCTCCCTGCTGGTGGACGGTAATCGGATGGCCATAAGGATCCAAATCACTCAGCGTTTGGGCGAAATCCTTGATCTGGTTTGCTGAATAAACCTCATTATATTCCTCAGCCATATTCCAATATAGACCATTGAAATGACCGAAACGAGCCACGATCTCCCGATAATACATCGCCCGGTTGAACCCAATCCAGGCTGAATCATCTTCGAACACGATATGCAGCACCAATCCCCGCTGCTGAATCATATCAAGTATGTTTTCCCAGGCTGCCAGCTTAGCGACATCGAAACGCTCATGGTTAAGCTTCGCTTCCACCTGGGTCTCACCAACCCAAGGCCAGATATTCTTTCGATCCCCATCGATATTGTCCAGCATGAGGTAAATCGAATTAATGCTTTTGCTGGCCAGATAATCAATCGCGGCTTGCTTGCTGGAAAACCCGGCATTAACTCCCGGGACCATGAAATCCTCCGGCTCATTGGCCCCACCTTTCAACCAGTATTCTCCATTGGTAAACCGCAAATAATGCTCCCCAACAAACTCAAGCCGTCCTGTACAGGAAAAATCTGGCAGCCCGCTCGTTAAGGTTGATTGGCATCCAACATTATCACTCACCTGGAAGCTCCCACTCAGTCCATTGAGACTCTCCTCCACACTAGATGTGACATAAGTCCACGTACCGGCATCATCAGGTGAAAATCTGGCCTTCCAAATATTCCCGTCCAGCCCTCCAGCTCCATCACCATCATAAAACGCTGGGACGGTATAGACCCGATCGTCAGGGTCAGTAAAAGCCACCTCTACTGGGATTTTAAACGGGTTGGGGTCACCCATCCCCAGTGATTCCGGGCCGGAGAATTCCAATTCGACTTTCGACCACTTGGTATAGGTAACCAATTCCTGGCCGTTCGCCGAGAACGATGCATAAATCAACACAATGACCAGCAACAATAAGGCTGCAAACCAATACACCACCAAGGTGCGCCTGCCGGTTCTGTTAACTAGGGTCATTTGTTATTCCACGCGTATATTATGCATCGGGATAAAATCCATTTTTGATCACCATTGTTTATCCCATAAAATTGCAAATTTCAGGCCAGCTTGCAAATGAAAAAAGGCCACCGATAAAGATTCTACTACGTAGCTGTGGATTAATCTGCATATAGCAGCCACATTAAATCTGGATTTTTTGTTGGCAGCTTCTCTGTGACTCGCATTCATGTTATAAATCTTGCATCGGAAAACCAATAACCAAAATCATATGGTATGCTATCCCCGTTATGGCTCAAAAACAATATACAAATCAAGATCTGGCAAAAATATTTCAGACCATCGCCAACCTTTTGGAGATCAAGGGCGAGGTGATATATAAAATCTTGGCCTACCGCAAAGCTGCTGACAGCCTGCGGGATTATGGGGGAAATGTATACGATGTCTGGCAGGAAGGACGCCTGACGGATATCCCAGGAGTTGGCAAAGCGATCTCCGAGAAAATTGACGAGCTGTACACAAGCGGGCATTTAGAGTACCTGGATAACCTCTCGGAAGAGGTACCTCCAAGCCTGGCAGAACTGCTGGAAGTGCCCGATCTTGGACCCAAGAAGATCTCCCTATTTTGGAAAGAGCTTGGCATCACCGACTTGGCTGGTTTGGAAGCAGCCGCCCGAGGTGGCGAATTACAGAATCTACCTGGTATGGGTCAGAAGTCTGAAGCCAAAATCCTAGCTGGTATCGAGGCGCTCTCTCGCCGTACTACACGCACCCCACTCTGGAAAGCATGGCCAGCTGCTGAACAGCTGCTCGCCATGCTGCGACAGATTCCAGGGGTCGAAAAAGCTGCGGCAGGAGGCAGCCTGCGCAGGATGCGGGAGACTGTTGGGGATCTGGACCTGTTAGTAGCCGCCGAAGACTCCTCTCCGGTGATGGAGGCATTTACGAATCTACCTGAAGTATTTCAGGTGATCGGGAGTGGGAAAACCAAATCCAGTGTTGAATTTAACAATGGGCTTAGGGCTCAGCTCTGGGTGCATCCACCCGAACGGTTCGGAACTGCACTGCAGTATGCCAGTGGTTCAAAAGACCACAATGTACGCTTGCGCGAGCTTGCCTTGAAACAGGGCTTGTCCCTTTCGGAACATGCTTTCACCAGGGATGATCAGGGTGAGATATTATGTGCCAATGAAGAGCAGGTTTATGAAGTACTTGGGATTCCCTGGATCCCCCCGGAGCTGCGTGAAGACAGAGGTGAAGTTCAAGCTGCCTTAGCAGGTGAGCTGCCAGAATTGATCGAACTCAGCGATATCCAATCTGAGCTGCACACCCATTCCACATGGAGCGATGGGAAAGTAACGATTAAAGAAATGGCTTTCGCAGCCAGGGAGCGCGGCTATAAAGTCCTGGCGATCACGGACCATTCTCCCAGCCTGGGAATTACCCAGGGGCTTGGGGTGGCTGATATTAAGCAGCAGCGAGAAGAAATTGCGGCTGCCCAAGAAGAGTTCGGCGATTCGATTTTAATTCTGCAAGGAGCCGAGGTAGAGATTAAAGCCGATGGAGCACTGGATTACACTGATCAGGTGCTCGCAGAATTTGATATTGTCTTTGCCTCCCTGCATGTCAGCCTGCGCCAACCCGGAGAACAGATCACCCAAAGGATGCTCAACGCGATTCAGAATCCCAACGTGGATGTCATTGGGCACCCCACTGGACGATTGATCCCCGATCGAGAAGGAGCGGATTTAGATATGGAGGCCGTATTCACCGCAGCTGCCAAGAGCGGTGTAGCGCTAGAGATCAGTGCCCACCCAGAACGCCTGGACTTAAATGACATTCATGCCCGCAGGGCGATAGATTTGGGGATTCTGTTAAGCATCAATACAGATGCTCATTCACCTGGAGAATTAGATCTGATGCATTTTGGGGTGTCCACAGCCCGTCGGGGTTGGGTAGAACCTCAAAATGTGATCAATACCTGGGATCCCGAAAAATTACTTGACTGGTTGAGAAACCGCGCTTAAAACGATCCAGCCTTGCTGGGCCGCGTGTCTAGCCATCGCTTCAGCATCTTCTGCGAAAACCAGCATACTGCCATAACTTTCTACCCGATCAGCCAACCTGCGGATCTCTTTCACACGCTTCGCGTCGTGCTTGACATCTCTAATGTATACTCCCAGGATTCGACTCGGGAAAGACTGGATCACCTTTGAATAAATTTCCGGGTCTTCTTCTCCGCTGTCGCCAATTAGAATGAACTTCAAATCTGGAAAACTTTCCAGTATATTGCAGATCGCATCCAGCTTGTATTCTCGATTCTTTACCGCCAGCATGGAGTGGCGTTCAAAGCCCCAATCACGTAAAAAAATTGGGCCAATAGGAATATTATTAATTTTGAAAAACTCTCTGAACAGACCATACATGTTCCAGGGGCTGCTTGAAACATAGAACAATGGGTTCTTACCTGGGCTATTGACCCCCTGCTGGAGTGCGTTATAGAATTTCTCCACTCCCTTCAGAGGCAGCCGGGTGTAGGCATTCTTCAGCAATACTGTGCTCGCTAATTTCAAACGGCTGGTCACACCAGTATAGACAACCGTATCATCAATGTCGCTGATCACTCCGAATTCAGCCTGTGAAGAGACAATCATTGCCTGACCCTGGGCGCATACTTTTCCGTTTTCCGAAAGGCGGGGTTCGAGCAGCTCAAGATCAATTTTTTGCCAGCTGAATTCCGCTATTAAAGGTTTGTCAAGCTGGATGGATACTTCAAAAAAACCTTCCTCATCTGCGGTGATTTCCTGTTCAATGCCCTCGAAACTGGCTAGCACCCGTGCATTGGGCACTTCGTCGCTCTCAAATCGGCGGTACATATTTAGCAGGTTGTCCCAGATCCGGTCGGTTTTTTTAGAAGGTTTTATCCCTGAATCCTCCAATACCCGACCTTTCAAATCTATAAACCGTGCTGACCCAAAGCCCAGGTATGGCATAATCATCAGAGCATTGGCAGAATGGATACGCGCACCAACGCGGTACTTGATCCGATCAAATATTCCTTCTACCGTGTGGGCCAACCGGGCGATCTTTTTCTGCCAATCCACTTTCATGAATCTCCATGGAGGATGATGAGCATTATAACCGCCTACCAACCCGGGTGGTAAATCATTAACTGACTTATAATTTATTGATTCACTTGTCTTGCACCCAGATCATTAGTATTATTGGTAAGATTGTGAGATAGTTCATTCGATCGAGGTAAATCCATCCAACAATCTGTAATGTAGTTCAGGGACAGAAGTTCTGAGAGGGTACAATGACTAGCTATGTTGAAAGTCTATTAGGTAGCCGCGAGCAAATCATCCTGGTTGCACGTCAGCACTGGTTTATCTTGGTGAGTGCCATTGTTCTCGAAATCGTCATAATCCTGATTTTGATCAGCCTCACCATCCTCGCAGGAGTGTACTGGGTTCAATTCGCATTATTGATCGGGGCAATTGGAACCATATTGCTCCTGCTGCCGCTTTCAACCATGATGCGCGATATCCTCGATTGGATGAATCGGCAATTTATAGTAACCAACCGGCGGGTAATTCAAATTTCTGGAATTCTCAATAAGAACGTCACCGACTCTTCCCTGGTGAAAGTTACCGACGTCAAGATGTCCCAATCTGCCTTCGGGCGTTTTTTCAATTATGGTGATATCGAGATCCTGACCGCCAGCGAGTACGGCGCCAATCTCTTTCGCCGGATTGAGGAACCTATTGATTTTAAAATCGCCATGTTAAACGCCAAAGAACTTCTGGAGCAGGGCGAAGATCCTCAACACGTTAATGTAGATGTCGTGGAGGTGATAGCCAGCCTAGACAGGTTGCGCGAGCTGGGGATACTCTCAGAAGAGGAATTTACCCAGAAAAAATCGGAACTTTTAGAAAAATTATAAAGCGCTTTGTCACAATACTTTATTCAAGCTGTTCCATCCCAATCAGATACTTACAGTTCCTAGTAGTCGCTGATTGGAACAAAACCTGCTCGCAACACGTTATATAATAGGATTTGCAAAAGAGTCCATCATGGACCTGAAAGGATAAACCAACATGCCAATTCAAAAGTCAATATTAGGTCTTGTGGCGGTGATCATCGGGGTAGCTCTGGCTGCCTGTAATCTGGCAGCTTCAACCGAAGCTCCCCCGATTGACCAATCAGCAGCTCAAACTGCTGCGGCTGAGACCATCATCGCTCAATTAACCGAGGTTGCTGAGACATTAATT
>JALHTN010000020.1 GCA_022865865.1 Anaerolineales bacterium | reverse complement strand
GACCGGGGTAACGACAATCACATCGGGAATATTGGTGGGTTTGAAATCCATTTGCTTTACCAGCCTAATTGTATCTCAACTACTAAATACGAAGAATCCATCATGAAGACCTATTAAATTTGGAAGGATTCGCTTCCCCGGTTAGAAAATTATCTTAAGGTTGTTTGGATTGTATCCTTGAATTATTTGTTGCGAATATGATAATCAGACTAACAAAGATAGAAATCCATCGTTAAGGCGATTTTGATAATCCCCTGCACAGGAAATCCCGTTTACGCTTCGTTTGGTGATTGATCTTCAGATCCATCTACTGGTTCTTGAGCATCTCTGTATGCGGTCACAATTTGATCAGCAGCTCCGATCATCTTAATCTGCCCGTGGTCCAGCCAAACCGCCCGTTGGCACATCTCAAGGATAGTTTCCAAGTTATGCGAAACCAAAATGATCGTCGCCCCATAGTGACGAAAGTTCTCCATCTTTGTCAAGCTTTTCCGTTGGAAAGATTCGTCCCCAACAGATAAGACCTCATCAAGGATCAGGATATCAGGATCGATATCCGTAGCGATTGCAAATCCAAGGCGGGCAGCCATTCCAGAAGAATAATTACGAACGGGAACATCAATAAATTCCCATAATTCCGCAAAATCTACAATGCGGTCAAATTTCTCCTGCATTTCATCATTGGTGAACCCCAACAGAGCGCCATTAAGGAAGATATTTTCTCGGCCGGTTAAATCGGGATGAAAACCTGCACCGAATTCAAGCAGTGGCGCGACAACTCCTTTTACCCATACCCGACCTTCTGTCGGTCGCATAACCCGTGCAATCAATTTCAATAAAGTGCTTTTTCCCGCGCCATTTGGACCGATCAAACCAATCATCTCACCCTTATCAATATTCAGATCAATCTGACGCAGAGCCCAAAAATCTCCCAGCGCTATTTTGCCCTGGAAACGTCGGATCATATATTCTTTAAAAGTAGCTACTCGCTCCGAAGCGATCCGGTACCGTACACCAACCCCTTCCAGTCGGATCACATTATCTTGATTCACAGAACCTAATGACGCCTCAGATTTCATTGTTTCAGACCCGGTAAGCAAACTCATCTGATTTTGAGGTGAAAAACATCCAGCCAGCGAACAAGGTGATAGTAGCAATCCCTCCCGAGATCAATAACAATTTGATATCCGGAACTTGACCGTAAATAATTGGCGTACGGAATAATTCGATCAGGTAATACATCGGATTTAATTTCGTGATCCACAAGCGATAAACTTCTGGCAATATTTCTGGGGACCAGATCACTGGACTCAAATACATCCAGGCTGTTAGAAAGATTTGATACATCTCGGCTATATCGGCATAATAAATCGCCATGGTTGAGATCAATAAACCAATGCCTAAGGCGAACATCGCTAAGAATAATATCGGGATGGGCATGAGTATGATCGTCCAACGAACAGGGACCCCAATTATCAGCATCACGAGCACAAGTGGGATCAACGAAAGCAGCAAGTTGATCAAACCGGTACCCGTTGAGGAGACAGCAAATGAAGTACGAGGGATATAGATTTTCTTCAATAAACTGCCACCCCAAACCAGATGTAGCGTAGCTGCATTAGTTGACTGGGCGAAGAAATTCCAGGCGATCAGTCCACTTAATACATAGGCTGCATAGCCTGGTTGGGAACCTCCAAATGCTCGTGAAAAAACGATGGTCAGGATGAGCATGGTACCTAAAGGATTCAGCATCGTCCAGGCAACACCCAAGGAGGACCTTTTATATCTGGTCAATATGTCGCGCCGAACTAGCTGCACAATTAAGTAGCGGTACTTAAACACTGCCCGCAGCTCTTCAGCAGCTGGAGATCCCTGGTTGGCTGAGTCGTATATGGGAACTTGTTTCGCTTTATCCATTTTTCAGATGTGAATTTCTATAACCAGATCAAACAAACCCTGATCACTCAATTTTGAACGCGCATTTTCTCACAACCAACCGCGCCAGTCAAGGAAGGTTTCATTTCCGAAGAAGTTCATTATAAATATTTCCGGATCCTCAGCCGCATTTGCATCGGCATCCAACCATAGATAAAGGGGCGCAATTTAGTTTTCAGAGCAATCCAAGATATCTTGCTGCCCCCCTCACGGCGATGAACCCGGACCATTTCAGGCCAGCAGCGATCATCTGACTCAATCGTTTTTGCATCACCATGCAGCCGAAAATTAGCCCACAATCGGGGATGGTATTTAATGGGAGCTTCCCTGGAGAGACGGACCCACAAATCATAATCCATTGCAAAGTAGAAGGATGGATCTAGTGGTCCTACCTTTTTCCACAGGCTGCCTCGGAAGAAGGTCGCCTGTTGGGGAATATGAACATAACCGCGCATCAGGCGTTGATAGTCGGTTTGGCGAGATGGAAACTTCCCTATTACTGTTCCCTGTTCATCAATCAAGTTCGCATCCCCGTAAACAGCACCGACTTCAGGATGAGCCTTTAGAAATGCAACTGCTTCTGAGATTGCAGTGTCAAGATAAGTATCGTCTGAATTCAACCAGGCAAGAATCTCACCCTTGGCATTCGCAAAACCCTTATTGATCGCATCCGTCTGGCCTTGGTCATGTTCCGAAACCCACCAGGCAAGTCGATCTGCATATTTTTGAATGATTTCAAGACTGCCATCAGTCGAACCCCCATCGACAATGATGTATTCCAGATGTTCGTAATCCTGTTCTAAGACTGAGCAGATCGTCTCCTCAAGAAAGGCAGCCTGATTGTAAGAAGGCGTTACGACTGATACGAGCGGTTGTTCTTTTAAACTCAAGAGTGATCCCTTCAGCAATCTACTACCAATCCTCTGCAGAGTAATACCGGGGTGCGACATCGCGGGTGAGCTGCTGCACACGTCCGATTTCAGCATCTGGCAAATGCTGCTGCCAGGATTTAATTATGGATTGGCTATCAATCCGAACCGAATGAACCCCCTGCGGGGAGGTCCTTTTGGGGTTTTTTTCGCTGCTCGCGGCCTTGCTGGTAGCTTGTACCTTTGGGGTATATTCCAAATCCAGCTCCCGATATAACTGCTCAAATCGTCCTTGGGGATCTGCTGAAAGGTCTTCATGCCGGATGACGATCAAT
>JALHTN010000201.1 GCA_022865865.1 Anaerolineales bacterium | reverse complement strand
GCCAGGATTTGGTAGCCACGCAGGTTCTGGATCATTTCCAGCGCAGTTCGGCGCGAGAGCGGGGCCACGCGCACCTGTGACTCTTCGAAAATCTCGACAAATATCCCACCCAGACCTACCAGCACAACCGGTCCAAATTGCGGGTCCTGGCGCCCACCCAGGATCAGTTCCCTGCCTCCGGTCACCATGGGCTGCACCAAAACGCCATCCAATTTTGCCTCTGGATACGCGCGGTGTATGCGTTCCATCATATCTTCAAACGCCTCTGCCACAGCGGTGCTGTTGCGCAGATTCAGCTGCACCCCACCTACATCGGACTTGTGGGAGATCTGCGCGGCTATAATTTTCATCGCCACCGGATAGCCGATCTCTTCAGCCGCGGCTTGGGCTTCTTTGTCCGTTTTGGCGATCTGGCTGGGAACCGTGGGTATCCCGTAGAGCTCCAGAACCTGGAGTGCTTCCGAGATCAGCAAATCACGCTGCTTTGCCTTGGCTCGAGAAATAAATGCTTCCACACCCGGACGGTCTACTTCGTAAACCGGGATTTCGCTTTTCGTGCGGATTTTGGCGGTTTGAACATGGTAATGGTGGCTCATTCCCAAAGCCCGGATGGTTTCAACCACCTGGGTGAAGATCGGGAAATCGTAATTTTGCTTCAAGTAATAAACCTCTTCAGCAGCAGCCGAGATGTAATACGCAATCGGCTTATCATATTTCTCCACCAGATCGATCATGCGGTCCAATAATTTGCGGCTGGTCAGGTTCTCCGATTCAGATAGCGATGTGTGCAGGAAAACAATACCATCCACATCCTCCAGCTGCAGCGTCTGCTCAAAGATTTCGGCATAAACATCCAAATCAAACAAATCACCCAGGTCAAGTGGATTGGTCAGACGGATCACGGAAGCCCTGAAGTGCTGCTCGATCTCGCGCAAGAAACTGTCCGGGAAATGTCCCAGGTTGAAGCCAGCCAGTTCAGTAGCATCCGCGGCAATCACCGCGTGCCCCCCAGAACGAGAGATAATGGCCAGGTTCTTGCCCTTCATCGGGGGTAAACCCAAAATCTTTAGATTATTGCCCACGGTAGTAGCGGAGTTGACACGAATGATTCCCGCCTGGTGGAAGGCCGCATCTACGATCTTGTCATCGCTGGCCAGCGAGGCAGTATGAGATTGGGCGATGTTCTTGCCCAACTCACCAATATTGGCCTTGAAGATCACCACTGGTTTAGGGGACTTGCGAGCGATGTCCATCAACCTGCGTCCATCGCGAATGCTCTCAAGATACATGAAGATCAAACTTGTGCCATCATCGGTGATCAGGTACTCCAGCATATCCTCGGCGTCGATATTGAGCATATTGCCCACCGATACAAATTTGTTCAAACCAAGACCTTCATTGGCCATTAAATTCAAGGCACTCATGCCTACCCCACCACTCTGGGTGATCATGGATACATCACCCTGCTTGACAAACTTTGTCAGGCGCGGGAATGGCACACACATGCCATTTTCCATATTGATCGCTCCAATGCAGTTCGGTCCCACGAACTGGATCCCATATTCAGCAGCAACTTTGGAGATCTCATCCTCAAGCTGCTGTCCTTCAGTGGTGTATTCTCTGAAGCCAGCGGTTTCGATGATCGCCCAGCGGATGCCTTTTTTTCCACATTCCTCCAAAATCGTTGGCACCGTTTGAGCAGGAGTAAAAATCACTGCCAGGTCTACATGGTCTGGTATATCCCCCACCGCGCGGTAAATTCGCCGGGTCTCGATCATACCTCCGCTGGGTCCGACAGCATAAACGATACCGTTGAACCCATATTCCACTAGATTGGCGACAATATTGCGGCCTAAATTGGTTGGTTTTGCTGAGACTCCGATCACGGCGACAGTAGCTGGGTAGAAGATTTCACGCATTTAAATTTCCTCGATTATATTTTTGGTGTTGGATATATTGAACACTCAGCATATCCAATTTATTAATCCATTAAATTATACAGGGGATAAGTCAATCTGCAATCAAATCTTAATTTTCATGACTGATTCTCAAAACAATAATCTGCATGAGGAGGGGTATTGAATAAATTAGCCAGCTGATAATAACCAGGATTACGCCTCCTATTGGATGGCGGCAGGAACCTTTTCCCATATACAATGATCGGATTTTATTAAATATCCACGTAGTTCTATCCAACAATGTAAAATATGAGAATGCATAAACGCATCAAATCGATTGATCAATATTCAAGAGGGAAAATGAAAAAGAAACTACCCCCCATCATTTTAGATAAAAGAGATGCTCCTT
>JALHTN010000200.1 GCA_022865865.1 Anaerolineales bacterium | reverse complement strand
GGAGAACAGTATTCATCTACCTGGTCTCCCGATGGGCGCTACTTGGTTTTCGACTCAACCTGCCGGATCCCCGGATTCCAGCTGTATATGTTTGATACCCAAACTGGAGATACAAAGATAATTACCAACGAACCCATTTCACACACCCACCCTGCCTGGTCGCACGATGGGCACTTCCTGGCTTTAGCAATGTATGTGGGAAACAATAACGAGATATTCATTTTAGACCTGAACACCTCCCAACAGATTCAAATAACCAACCATCCAGCGAATGACACCATGCCCAGCTGGTCTCCCGATGACAGCCAGATCGCCTTTGTATCCAACCGGGAGGGCAATAAGGAAATCTTTATCATGAACGCTGATGGAAGTGGAGTTTATAACTTAACAAATCATCCTGCTGATGACTGGTACCCATCCTGGTCACCGGTTATGGTCAACCCTTGATCGAAAAGAACATTTGTGCTATTATTTGGCTGCTATTACAGCCGATATTAATTTTTTATAAGGAGAAAACCCCATGTCAGAACATCATGTTGTGCATGTTGAATTTTCGGCTCAAGATCGCGAGGCTGCCGGAAAATTTTACAGCGATCTGTTCGGTTGGAATATCGTTCAGATGCCTGAAATGAATTACGCAACATTTGATACAGGCAAAAATGAGGGTGGGGGTTTTAATCCGGTGAGCGAAACCAATCCTGCAGGAACAGTAATCGTATATATCGGCACGGATGATATTGATGCATCCCTCGCAAAAGCCGCCTCCCTGGGAGGAAACACCATCACGCCAAAGACCGAAATTCCAGAAACAGGCTGGTTCGGCTTTTTTTCCGATCCCACTGGCAATCTGGTCGGATTGTACACACCTCTGAATAAAGAGGCTTAAACCAGCTACCCTTTTTTTGCTGATAACTCTGCCACCCCATTCACAGGCTGCCAAGCAATGGTGGCCTGTTCATTTTTAAAGATTAACGACGGGTGAAAATTGATTTGAGTTTTCTCACCAAGCGAGTCAACGGGTAAATCAAATGGTAGAATGACGCAGATTTTTCCCTGGATAGCCAGGAATTTGGTCGGAAGAATAAGTGGATAGAAGGGTTGAATGTGAGGGCACATTGAGTACATCCCAAGAAGTCGCAACGCGAAATTTATTTTCCAAGATCCTGACCTGGATCTTTGCATTATTATTCGTCGTTTCCACAATTGGGGTACTCTTTTCATTTTTCCCAGTCCGGAAACTGCTCAACCCGAATTTTTACCAACAAGCCTTGGAAGATGTACGTATTTATCGGAGATTACCCGCATCGATTGCCAAGCAATTGGCAACAAATCTAACCCCCAGTCCTGGAGAATCAGATTCGAGTATATCTTTATTGGTATTAGACCAACAGGAATGGGAAACCATTCTGCTTGATTTTATCGATCCTATCTGGCTTCAATCCCAAAGCGAGCAGGTCATTGATCAGGTTTTCGAAATCATTTTAACCTCACCAGATCCGCTGAACACGCCCATTGAGATCTCTGTGACAGAGGTCAAGGATAACCTGGCAGGACCGGATGGTGTCCAAGCGCTCAATCAAATGATAGAGGCACAGCCACCTTGCTCCGTGGACCAGCTCGTAGGTCTCGTGCAGCTTGGTTTAGGAATGGAAAATACGCTTGGTTCCTTACTCTGCCGCCCTCCAGATTTTATAATCTCCGAACTCAACCCCTTTATAGAATCTTTTCTCTCCACCACCGTTGGTCAACTACCTGACCAGATACAATTCTATTTACCTATTTCAACGCTTGAAAGCCAAACCGTTGGAATTTCATTGGAACCAACCCTGGGTGAAATCCCTGAACCGATCCGGATCATACGACAGGCGAATTTCTTAATCTCCTGGTCACCGCTTCTTCCGGTAATTTTCTTACTTCTGATGACAATTTTCGCTGTGCGGTCCCTCAGAGATTTCATGTCCTGGTGGGGTGGATCACTTTTCACCGCGGGCATCATCAGCCTCACCTTGATGTTAATTCTGGTTCCTGCCGCAAAGTGGGCTATCGCTTCATTCAATCCAGTGGATTTAAGCAGTTTTATTGGTCTGCAGGAATTATTCCTCCAGATTGGTTTAGCAGATTTATCCGGGGAGCTGCTAAATCAGCTGCTGATGTCTATTGTTATCCCAGCCAGCATGCTCACCGCCATCGGGTTAGCTTTACTTCTGGGAGTATTTCTGCTCTCCCGGAATACCCCCAAAACAAAACCACAACCGGTCAACCCCACCGATCAAGCGATCACGAATGGTACAGGATAAGGGCGAGTTCAATCAAACATTGACCGTACTTCCCCCATTACTCGTCGCCTTGTAAAAACTTCCGCTGCCATTCATATAATTTATTTAACGCTTCAATCGGGGAGAGTGTGTTCATATCCAATTGGTCCAGCTCCGCTAAGAGCGGGTTGGTTTCCGGAAAGAAAACCATCTGCTGCGGAACCTGTGGATCGATTCGCACCGCTTTTCCGGCTGAGGCTTCCAGCTGCTGCAGAATTTCACTTGCCCGCTGCACCACGGGTCCTGGTAAGCCAGCTAATTGGCCAACATGAATGCCATATGAACGATCTGCACCACCTGGAACGATAGTATGTAAAAAGACAACCTGGTTTGCTGCCTCACTAACGGCTACATTGTAGTTGCTCACCCCGGGCAGCAGCTCTGCCAGCTGGGTCAGCTCATGATAATGGGTAGCGAAAAGTGTTTTTGATCGCAGGCTAGGATGGTTGTGGATATACTCAACCACTGCCCAGGCGATAGATACACCGTCGTATGTACTGGTGCCGCGTCCAATCTCATCCAGGATCAGCAGGCTCCGGTTGGTAGCGTGATGCAGGATATTGGCCATTTCCACCATTTCCACCATAAAAGTGGATTGCCCAGCGTATATTTCATCCTGCGCCCCAATGCGGGTGAAAATGCGATCCACCAAACCAATACGAGCTGACTCCGCCGGCACAAAGCTGCCAATCTGGGACATGAGGACGATCAAAGCCACCTGGCGGAGAAATGTTGACTTACCAGACATATTCGGTCCAGTGATGATGCGGATGCGCTCATTGGTTTCGTAAAATGCGTCATTGGGCACAAACCGCTCGGCGGTCATCATATGCTCAACGACAGGGTGGCGACCCTGTTTGATGTCCAGCACATCCTCAGCAATTACTTCTGGCTGCACGTAAGCATTGATCACTGCAGCCTCAGCCAGGCAGGTTAACACATCCAAACGAGCGATGATACGGGCAGTAACAAGTAATTTTTCCGCAGATTCGCTGAGCCGTGTGCACAGCTGACTGAAAAGGCGTCCTTCAATCTCGTGGATACGGTCTTCCGCGTTTAATACCAGCGTTTCATATTCTTTCAAATCCGGGGTAATATAACG